>NZ_JAOTGL010000001.1:0-236853 GCF_044427045.1 Streptococcus sp. 2022WUSS135 | reverse complement strand
TTCTTGGTAGAATCACATCACTACCATCAACAGCTAGGATAGGAAGGTTGTGAGAGATTGGAATTTTAGAAGTAATATTGGTAAACAGGGCTTTAAAAGCTTGATGTTTGATCTGATATCGTCGTTGAACAAAGGCAGATTGGGTGACTGGCAAATCTAAATCAAGTAACTCTTTAGATAAGGTCTTGCCTCCCATGGTAAGTATAGCTTGAATCATGGTTTTCATCGTTAGCTGACTTTTCCGACTAAAATCTTTTTCAGGATGAAGTACAAACTGGTTTGCGGTGGAAACGATGTCGTTAATACTATCAAGTAAATGAGCTTTAATCTGATCTAGCATGACTTTTCCCTTTTTATTTTTAGTGTAACATAAAAAATAACCCACCACAAAATGTGATAGGTTAGTTAACTTAATGACATTGGGCAAAAAGACCTCTTTTTCATTTCTCCTCCACCGTTGAATAGACTTCTAAGTAAACATTTTGTCACTTTCATCTACATTATAGAATACGAATTGGAGCTGTTTCCATACGTCCCCTATATGCAACTATTTCTCGTTCACTATTTTTTCAAGTATCGTTTCATACCAATCTGCTATATTTTGACTATCAACAGCTCGTAAAAGTTCGATACACTTTCTCATCTCTAAGATAGCATTAGCACTTCCTGTTTTTTGATAATCATAAAAAGCCTTACCAAATTTAAACAAAATCCGTTCAAAAATTTCTGTCTCATCGAAAAACAAACCTTCAATAGTTTTTTCAAGAAAGACTGCATCGGTAAGTTCCTCATGTTGAACGCTGACGAGATAGGCACTCAGTAAAATTTGAGAAACTGCCAATCGATGTTGTTTCATTTCACGATAAAACTGTGTACGGCCAATTAGTTCCCTGCAAAAAAGCATCATGGTCTGGTGTTCTAATTCATCCATGGTATTGGCAAATAGCAAGAGCTCATAATAACTCCAGTTGTCCACTCGAAATAAGTAATCCGTTAAAAAGGCTGTATCTTCTTTCGAAACAACTACTGTCTTATCTAAGTCGCTCAGTTTATACATGATTAAAATAGCATTCAACCGATGAAACTCCCTACGAGAATCTCTTTCCGCTTTTGCTAATTGTTCAGACAAGATTTTCTTTATGGTTACAACATCTCTGATATAGATGGATTGTTTTAGTTGTTCCAAAATTCTAGTCAGCTCATCTTTTTTGAAATCCTGACTAGCATACACGAACTCGTCCACATCCACATTCATTTCTGCCAGCACACCAAATAATTTACTGACAGTGATGTCGGATTCTCCATTTTCAAACCGAGAAAGTTGAGAAGTAGAAATATATCCCTTGGCGACCTCCGCCAGACTCTTCCCCTTTCCCTCTCGTATCAATTTTAATGTCCTACCAAAACGATTCATACTTCACCTCTACACTCACGATTAAAAAATCATTTGTAAACATAATTATTATACCACGCCTTCCTATATTTGTGTCCTTTTTCACATAAAGAAGAAACCAAGCCAGCTATCTGACTTGGTCTATTTTTATTCTGTCGTTTCAGTCGCTACTTTGAAAAAATCTTTGTATTTCAAAAGGTAGCCTTTTCCTGTCGATAGGTCATATTGGACCAGTTTGAGTTCTTCTGCAACTTTCGCATCCCGCTCAGCCTGTCCTACTCGGTCCTTATGAAGCACTTCTGTCAAGAGGGCATAGTAAGGACTGACCTTGTTATTGGTCGTCTCCAGCATAAGTGCATTCATGTCGCTAGAATTGACCAAATCATAATGGTAGTCTTCTGTTTCAAAATTACTCCACACGAAATAATCTGTCTTGTACTGCGCGCTTGGGTCCGTCACGAAAGTAGACTCTGGATACAAACCTGGTAGGTGGTCACCGTAAAAAACAACTGTCACTTTCTTATCCAAGGTCTTAAGCTGGTCTAGAAAATCCCTTGTTGCCTGATCCGTAAAGGATAGGAGGCGAACATAGCTGGTCAAGTTTTCATTTTCCTCAGCCGTGAAGCCCTCACCCGAAGCTGTTATACCTGCAGGCTCTAGAGAATTCCACTGAACATGGTTCTGCATGGTAATAGCCGACACAAAGCTGGTATCGGCAGAACGTACCTGCTCCAAAATCAACTCATAGGTCTTCTTGTCACTGACAAAATTCCCCTGATAGTCCTCAGCCGTCACAGCAAGAGGATACCTGGCACTATTGAGAGTGTAAAATTGCTCAATTCCCAGCTGCTTATAGATAGAATTTCGGTTGTAACTGGTATCGTAGTAAGGATGGATGGCGATACGATTATCTGCTGGATAGAGGTCACTGATACTTGGCAACTTCTTCATATTTGGCGCCACATCCAAATAGACTGAAGAAATGGATGAGCTGTAATTGTAGAAGGGCAGACCACTGTAGACCTGAAACTCGATATTAGCCGTACCACCACCATAGTGGTCACTCTTCATCAAGCCACTGGTAGTCTGGCTCATGATGTACTCAATATTTGGAAGGACATTTTGACTAAGGGTCACGCCTGGAATCCGACGCGGGTCAGCCAAACTCTCACTAAGAATGTAGATTACCGTCTGGTCAGTCAATTGACCTGTCCGTTCTGCATTGATTTCCTCAGCCAAGGCGGTGTATTTCTTCACAATGGCCTTCATGGTCTTCTCAGAGTAATTTTCAGGCATTTCCATACTAGTCTTGCTGAGTTGCTGCAACCAGAGGAATGAAAGAGTGCGATAGCGAGCCACAAAAGCATATCCCTTCCAGTCCACGTTACGCCAGTTATTAACCTGAGAAAGAATAGGAATCCAACCAACAATCTTATGATCTTTTTCATTGCGAATCGCCCAGCTCATTCCCAAAATTAGGGATACGATGACTGAAATTCCTGCCAGTCGTTTCCAGACAGTAGCGACAATCTGCCCTCGAAAATACTTCTTGTGAATACGTCGGTAGATAAACACAAGGAGGACTATAAAGACGAGCGATACCAAAATAACACGTAGACTGATGAAGCTGAGAATCATCCCCATATTGCCAATCCATTTGAAGTCATTGGGCGTCATTGGCTCCGAACGGTAGCGGAATTTGAGAAAATTGGCCGTAACCAAAATGACGTTTAGACTAGCAATCACGGCAACAGATAAGATTTGACGGTTGATAACTAGGCTAATGATGACATTGAGGAAAAAGAGGCAAGCAATCTGGAAGACAATAGCCCCTGGAAAGAGGTGGCGTGTGAAATAAGAACCCGTTCCCCCAGCCATAGAAGCCTGATAACCAATATGCGACAAGGTAGCCAGTGCCAAACTGATAAAGAGCATGCTGTGGACATTGGTCCGATTGGCCTTAAACTCTACAAATGCCTTATGAAGATAGCGAAGAAAAATGTAGGTCCCTATAAAATGAATAGGTGCAAACAAGGGTGTCTGGCTGAAAAACTCTATGTAAGAACCTTTCTCAACCAAACTTTCATAATGGCTATCTTTCCAATAAGAAACCGCTAATGGACTGAGAGCAAGCAAGCTGGTCAACAAGAGATAGATATCTGGCTCCAGATAGTTAGCTGACCAAATACTCAATTTTTCTCGAATTTTTGTCTTCTTCCGCCACAAAAATGCCAACAATACTGGAAGAAGCAACATCAATAGAAGTTCAAACTGAAAGAGATTATTACGGAAAATATTCCAGGGTTGATACTTCTTGGCATTGAGCCGATAGACCAGGTTGACAAGATACAGAAAACCTAGAAAATAGCCGACATACTTGGCAAAGGTTTTGGTCTTTACAAATTTCTCATATTTATCAAGCAAGACCAATACATAAAATGTAAAAATAAGATAGGCAATCAAGGGCAGGGGAATAAACCAGAGTGGAAAAGATACATCACTCAGTAAAAGGGCTCGCCCCATAGCTAGCAAGACGGTCATTACCATGACCAGAATAAATTGCTTGGTTGCCTTGAGTTTGATTTGTTTCATAGCATTTCTCTCTTAGGAAATATTTGATTTTCGGTAGATAAAGGTATAATAAATCGACCAAAGTATCCAGCCAGTCAAACTGATAAAGATAACTGGCAATAACCACCATTGTTGCTTATAGGAGAGGATAAGGGTGTTCTTCCCTTTTTGGCTGGTAACCGTTGGCACACCAATAGTGGAAAGATAATAATCCATCTTCCCTAACCTCTTTCCATTCAATGTCAATTCACTATCTCGGTAAATAACAATCGGTATTTGGATTTCCTCTGATTGATTTGCCGACCAACTTATTTTTAAGCTATCCCCAAAAACTTGCTTATTAAATTGCTGGTTAGGTAAAATAATCTGGTCACGGTAACGATCATAACGAGATTTAGCCTCATTTACCGCACGAACATTCTCTTCTTTTTCAGATAACACCGGCACATAGTCGGGAGTTGATTTCTGAGCCAGTTGAACAAACTCACCTAAATTTTTTGAATGCAAGGATGCACGTAATTCTTCCGTTGTTCCGTATAGAGTAGTATGAAGCATATCTTGTAAGAATTCTGCTTTGTTGTACTGGTCATTGACTGCTTGATTATATTGATCCCAAGTAAAACCAACACCAATTATGGTAGATAAGATTGTCATCCCCAAAAACAACTTTTTACGCACTTCGTAATCTGTTAATTGAAGACCAACAATCGTCAGAAGTAAAGTATTAGCATACAAAAAGAATCTAAAGGGAAATTGGATTAAATCCACTAATCCAATACCTTTACCAGCAAATAGTTGCCACGGAAAAAGATTTGTTGAAAAAATAAAAAATACCAAAAAAGTTAATGTCAGCCCCCTCAATATCACCGATTGCTTCTTCCATTTTTTCAGCATAAAATAAAGAGAGGTTGCAAAAATGATTGGTAGAGAGGATGGAAAGTATAAGAAATAAGCCTTAGACCAGGTAACTGTTGACTGAATAAACTTTTTGTTTATAAATGGTGCTGCTAATTCATTTGTTGCATTTACATATAATAAGGGTAACCAGATATTTACAGTTAAAATCAGAAAAACTCCAACCGAAAACAGTACATCTTTCATTACGTTCCATTTGTCTTGCGATTTTAACCAACCAATTGAAAAAAGAATTGCATAGGCTAAGATGAGAAACAGAGCCGACAGCATGTGTATCTGCAACATTAACCCTACAGCTCCTGCCATCAGAAAAATAGGAACTTTACCAGTTTTTAGGAATCGAACTGCTGGAATCAAGCAAAGCGGAAATAAGGCCACTCCCCAACTTGAAAATCCTTGAGCTACCCACCAGTATTGAACAGAGTAGGTAGTCACGAAAAACATGGATAAACCAACAGATAGAGAATAGCGTACTTTCACTTCTCGCATTAGAAAATAAAGCGAAGTGGCACTCAAAACTCCTAAAAGAAGATTAGACAGTAGTTGATATCGATACCAAGTTCCGGCCAACAACAGCAAGGCTCCTTGCAAATAGGCTAGATATGGACCATATAGAGCATTGACAATCCTTCCAGATTGCTGATAGCCATGCAAGCTCATTATATAAGAAAAATCTCCTGACTTAATTTGCATAGCTGTATCATAAAAACGATTATAATGAAAAACAATATCGTCTCCTGTCACCACTGCTTTTGTCAAAATCTGTGGCAATAGAAGGGTGAGCGAAAAAAGAAAAAATACAGTTACTGCAACAATATCTGGATGCTTTTTCAGTAATTTTTTTAACATAAGATACCTTCATAAAAAAAGAGGGAAACCCTCTCTTGTTTTTGTAAATATTCTGCCAATTTGCAGACAATATTTTTCAAAAATTAGTTACATTTCAGTATAGCAAGCTTTCCCCCCACTGTCAACGAACAAGATAGATTGAAAATGGTTTTAGGTAAAATAAAGATTGATTGCAGATTCCTCTACAATCAATAGTTGCTTATAAACCGACTTCCTGGAGGCTGTCAGACAAACGTGCGAAGTCAGCCATAGAAAGTGCTTCTCCACGGACACTGGCTTCCAGCTCTGCCATGCCAAGTGCCTGCGTCAGCTTGTCCTTGACTTCTTCGGACTTGCCGAAATGGTTGGTCAGGTTGTTCCACAAGGTCTTGCGGCGATGTACAAAGCTGGCCTTGGACACCCGGAAGAAGAAATCTTCGTCCTTGACGCTCACCAGGGGTTGCTCGCGGCGGACCATTTTGAGAATGGCGGAGTCCACGTTTGGTGCGGGCACAAAGACGGTGCGAGGCACGATGAAGGCCACCTTGGCAGTCAGGTAGTACTGGACCGCAATGGACAGGCTACCGTAGGCCTTGGTGTTGGGCTCGGCAGAAATGCGGTCGGCCACCTCCCGCTGCATCATGACCACGAACTCGCTGAAGGGAATCTTGCTCTCAATCAGATGCATGAGGATAGGGGTGGTGATGTAGTAAGGCAGATTGGCCACGACCTTGATAGGCAGGTCAGGATTTTTGAAATTCTGAATCTGGGTCTGCAGGTCGGTTTTCAAGATGTCTTGATTGACCACGGTCACATTGTCAAAGCGGCCCAAGGTGTCTGCCAAAATCGGAATCAGGCGGTCGTCAATCTCAAATGCCATGACTTCAGCAGCGTTTTCTGCCAAAAACTCGGTCAAGGCTCCGATTCCAGGACCAATCTCGATAACGTTGACATTCTGGTCAATCTCTGCCGTGTCCACAATCTTCTGTAAAATATTGGTATCGGTCAAAAAGTTCTGACCGAAGGATTTCTTAAAGGTAAACCCGTGGCGTTCAAGGACGGCACGAGTAACGTTTTTGTCTGCGATTCTCATGTGTGTTCTTTCTTGTTTTTTATTTCGCCATTTCACTCAATCGTGAAATAACACTTAGTTTTCTCATCGTCGCTGTAATGCCCAGCTGTTTTTCTAAATAATTGGTATTTAGTTTCTTCTTTCGAGCATCTCTCGGAAGATACATGTATAGACATTGACTTCCCAGACGTAACTCCTCATCACCAAAGTCTTGGTGCAATAATTTGTTTAATTTTTCACCAGTTATCTCATCATTGGTAAAGACCAAATGGACACGAGAAGGATCATAACCCTCACCAAAAAGATTTTCAGCAACTGCTTGTGTTAAGTCTGACTGATTTTTAATGATAACAACCAAATCTGCACCAATGTTTTCTTTAATGGTTTGATGAATAAGGTGACTTAGTTCTCCATCTAATATATCTGTTTCACAAACAACATTTCCGCTTTGAATATACGTTTGAACAGAAGTCAGACCAACTTCCGTCAAAATTTCCCCCAGATAGGACATCTTAGGAATTTTATTTTTACCAACGGGGGTAACACCACGCAAAAGAGCAACTTTTTTCATTTGTTAATCCCCCTCACCCATAGTAGTCCTTTAGCGACAAGATATACAACTGGTCGGCCTCCACCATATAAATCAACCGATTCTCCGCATCAATCCTTCTTGACCAGGTACCTTGATAATCATACTTCAAAGGTTCTGGTTTGGCAATGCCTTCAAACGGGTGTCGTTGCATATCCTTGATAATTTTATTGATTCTCTTCAGTGTTTTCTTATCCTGACCTTGCCAATAAAGATAGTCTTCCCAAGCATCCTCTGTAAAATGGATTCCCATGCTAGTCGGCCTCTATCAGGTTTCGTTCTTGGGTTTGCCCTGCTTTGACTTGAGCCATACCACGCAAAACTTTTTGAGACAGATAGGTGTTCCGAGCAACAGTGAGGGTTTCTTGTAAACTATCCCACTCGCTCTTTGAGAGTACAACAATATCTTCCTCTGGATTTTTATTAACCACGACCAAAGGCTCAAACTCGTCATTGACCTTTTTCATATAGTCCTTTAAGTGATTTCGAAAATGGGAATACACAATAGCTTCCATAAGCAATACCTCTCATCATTTCTAGCCTCACTATAGCATAGAAAAAAAGAGTTGTCAAACTTATTGTACAACTCTTTAGCGATTCTTATGTGTGTTTCTCGTTTTTTGCCTTTTATTTTAAAAAAGCGGAACAAAATGCTTGTTGTTTTCCGAATTAATCTAGTGTAGGGAAGTTCCGAAGGCGGGATGGAAATCTGATTCAGGAGGTGAGGCCATGGCACAACTCCTTAGAAAGGTGACCGTCGATGTCAGTTTACGAAGCAATTGAGCTAATGATAAACTTCGGCATTCTTTTACTGGCTATTTTAACATTTCAACGAAAAAAATAAACAGTAAAACCGCACTTCCAACTTTGACAGGTCTGTAAGTAGCGGTTTTTCTGTTATCTACAAATCCGTCCCGTCTTTAAAACGGTCCTACGGGTCATCAGGCGAAAACTTGATGACCTTTCTGTTTTTATTGTAGGCTTTTTAAGAGAAATTGTCAAGTCAATCTGCAGTTTGCTTTTCTAAACTCACTTATTCTCTACCCTCCACTTGTCATCTTCAAACCAGTAAAAATTCTCCGTCAGCTGTGGCTGTTCAAAGATTTCCAATATGGATTCAAAACCGTCTGCCAACGGAATATTCTTCAAATCCTCACGGTCAATCCAGAAGACCTCGCCCTCATCTGAAGATTGGATAGAACCTGAAAAATGGCTGGTTTTGTAGTAAAATACTAGATAACGATAGTCGTCAATAGGGTCTGTCCAGTTTTGAATGCCACAGAGTTCGAGATTGGATACTGTCAAACCTGTTTCTTCTTTGACCTCACGAATGACGGAGGAAACAATTGACTCATTTGGCTCGACATGGCCACCAGGGAATGTAATTCCAGGCCATTTTTTTGACTTCCTATCCTGGACCAATACCTGCTGACCGTCTGTAATCATACACATATTGGTTAGGATGACTTGTTCTATCCTGCTCATATTCTCTCACTTCAACAACTTGACATAATCACTCTTGGTTGCAAAAAGGTGACCCACTTGAACTTCATTTTTCACCACGCGATAGAGGGCAATGTAGTCTTTTCCAATGACATAGCCTCGGGTTAGATGTGGCGGGTCTATCTGCTTACCAAAACGGTTATCGGCGTTAAAACCACGTTCAGGAAAAATTTGCAAACTCTCCAATGCTTCGACAATCATCCCAATTCGTCTTTTAGCAATTTCTTCTGAGAACTGTTCCGAGAAATAGGCATAAATAGCTGCCAATTCCTTCTCCACTGCAGGAGCAAGCATCACTGAATATGACTCAAATTCCATACTTCTCTTTGACACTTTCTAGGCTGATCCCATGACCTGCCTCAATCGCCTGCTGATTTTCCTGAATTTCCTTCTGTAACTGTAAAAACAACTCTTCTCTTTCCAACTCTTCTTCAGTCAGAATGGGCAACTCATTTTTTACAGCAATATTTTGCAAGAAGAGGTTAAAACCAGCAGTCAAATCCAGCTGGTTCATAGCAAATACTTCCTTGGCTTTCTCTAAAAGTCTAGAGTCGGTTTTAAAATTTACTTGGGCATCTTTCTTTATAGTTAGCAATCTAGTCTACCTCCTAGTTGTCTATATTGTAACACGAATAGATATCAGTAGCAATCTTCAAAAAAGCAGAAATAGTAACATTTCCGCTCTAGATTGTTTATCTCCCCAAATCATCAAAATAATAGAGATTCAAAAATTCTTCCTCAGTAACTGGACGTTCAAAATTGTAAAACCAGCGATAGACTTCCACGGCTGGGCCATCAAACTCTACCCTGTCGTCCATTTCTTGCACACCGACAATATGAAACAAACGGCTCTGCTTCCAAATACCATCCGCATTGACATAGCCATCTTCAACTAGACCATGCAAATAGTCTGCTAGTTTGTTCTTATCAACCTGCTCATCCTCCCAAACAAGGACATTAGCCGGCAGCAAGTAGGTCACTTCTTCATAAGATGAATAATTTTCATAAGAAGGTTCAAACTCGTTTTTGACCAAGCACTTAACAGCGTAGACCCTATCCATGATAGCTCTCCATGGCCTCCTCAACTTCCGCCAGACTTATCCCAAACAATTCCAAGCGTTTGAGCAGTTGCTTGCCGTTGCAATAGCCGATGCGGAGCTTTTCTCCCAGATACTCCCTCCGCTTGCGACTGTCTCCGCCCATAAGCAAGCCTAGGCGCATCAGGTCTGACTTGGTGATGTCAAAGTTATTTTCATCATCATAGTAACCACGCACGCCTGCGAGGGCTTTTTCCAAGTCCTCAAAGCTGGCGTGCTCAATGCCCAAGGACCGCCCTTTTGTTTTGGACTGTGGCCTGGCCTCGTCCCGCTGTAAGAAGGCGTGTTTGACCGTGGGAATGGCCTGCATAATCATCTTCCGAATCCGCTCCCCATTGTAGTCTGGGTCAGTAAAGACAATGACGCCACGCAGGTCATGGAGTTTCTCGATGCGTTCCAAGTCATCGTCTGATATGGCAGAGCCTCTGGTTTCGTAGGTGTCCACCTCGTAAAATCGTTTTAGGTTGGCTGTATCGTCTTTTCCCTCAACAACGAGGACTTCTTGTATCTTAATTTTCTGAGTCAATTCTGAACAGGCTCCTTGCATTCTCGTAGGTCGCTTTCGCCACTGCTTCGACCGACTGGTTGCGAAGCTGGGCCAGCATATCCACCACATATCTGGTGTAGCCGGTGCGATTTTCCCGACCACGCTTAGGAACTGGGGCCAGGTAGGGCGCATCCGTCTCGACTAGGATTTTTTCTAGGGGCAATGCGTGCGCCGCTTCCTGAAGTTCGACGGCTTTCTTGAAGGTCACCACTCCCGAGAAGGAGATGTGCATACCCAAGTCCATGAAGGCCTGAGCCTCCTCTAGCGTACCAGAGAAGGAATGCATGATGCCTCCACGCGGACCGACGCCGACTTCCTTGATGATCTGGTAAGTATCTTCCAAAGCATCGCGAGTATGAACCACAAAGGGCAAATCCAACTGCTTGGCCAACTCCATCTGTCGCTTGAAAACACGAGCCTGAGTATCCTTATCCGCCGTCATCCAGTAGTAGTCCAGCCCAATCTCCCCCAGGGCAATGACCTTGGGATGTTTGAGTGCCTCAAGCAAGTAACTTTCTACTTCTTCGTCATAGGTGCCAGCCTCTGTCGGATGCCAGCCCAGTGTCAGATAAATTTCAGGATGCTGGTCAGCCAGTTCCATAGCCTTGTCAATGGTTGCTCGGTCAAAACCGACCACATTGTGGAGGGTGACCCCCATTTCCTTGGCAAAGTCTAATTCTTCTTGGACCCGACCGTCAAACTGCTCTACGTTGAGGTGGGTATGGGTGTCAAAAATTTGTATCATCGTTCCATCACTTTCTTTCCTACTATTGTAACATATTTCAGAAGATTCTTATGAGAAGAAAAAAACCAGCAGACTCGAGTTTCTGCTGGCTTCTCTTTTCATCTTCTTATGCTACTGTAAGAACTTTACGTCCCTTACGGCGACGAGCAGCTAACACGCGACGGCCGTTTTTAGTTGCCATACGGCTACGGAAACCGTGTTTACGCGCGCGACGGATTTTACTTGGTTGAAAAGTACGTTTCACGATGAATACCTCCTCTTAGATTCTTGTATTCGTTTAGCCGGCTAGTTTTGATCAGTTACTAAACATACCAAACTATTTTATATAAATTCTGTTCGTTTGTCAAGCTATTCTGCCATACTTTTAGGAAAGAATCAGAAAATCATTGAAAAAAGAGGACTAGCCTCTTTTTAATCATGATTCCCTTCAATATCTACAACGACATATCGGTTCGGCTCGCTACCTTCTGAATAGCTTGTCAAACCGTCCATTTTAGAGATAATGCGGTGGATAATTTTACGTTCGCTACTTGACATCGGATCTGTATGGTAGGCTTCCTGCTCTGCCAAAACACGTTCTGCCAATTTTTGTGCGTAGCCTTGAAGAACCTCTGCGCGGTGTTCTACATAATCATTCACATTGATTGTAATATAGAAATTACGCTCATAACGGTTGTATAAGAAGTTCTGAGCCAAAAGTTGCAAAGCCTTTAAGACTTTTCCGTGATAACCGATAACACGACCTGGTTCATTGGTATCCACTTGAATATTGATTGTACGGCGATTATGACTTGTATCAATACGCGCCTCAACATCCATATCATCCAGAATTTCTTGTACATAAGCTGTCACTTCTGAAACAACTTGTTCAATATCATACTGAGGCTCAATCTTAATATCTAAATCAGCAAAATTATCTGCTTGATTTTCTGAGACGACTTCTTGATTTACGTCTTCCTTAGCAGATGTTGTTGCATCTATAGTAGTTAGTAAATCTTCTGAAAGAATTTCAATCCGACCTGTTTCTTCCAAAATCGTTGTCGCTTCTTTTTCATTTTTCAAGATCTGCGCTTTAATATCATCATCAAGCGTTTGACCAGACTTTTCAAATTCTTTCACCGCTGCAACAACTTTTCCTAGGTCAATCGTAGCCTCTGAAACACTTTTTACTGGTTCATTGAGGTCGTTAATTTCACTTGGAACGCCACGAACTGCTTTCTGATTAGCCTTAACAACCGTTGTTTCATTGATAACATCAATATCCACAATCGCTGGCTTTTTACCGAAACCAAGGAAACCTTTTTTCTCACGTGCAACCACAGTAATATGTGCTTTTTTTCGAGGAATATTCAGCTCTACCAAGCCATTTTGGATGGCCTCTTCAACACTTGCTCCTGTAAATTTCATCTTCTCTCTCCTAGTTTTCCTATTTCTTTTTCTGTGCTTTTTTCTGTGCCCGTCGGATTTTTGCCCGACGCTCTTTTTCCGCATCAATTTTCGCTTGACGCTCTGCTATTATTTTAAACGGATTATTGAATACCAAGGTTTGAGCAACCTGATAGGCATTTGACACTGTCCAATACAAAGCCACCCCACTAGCAGCTGCCACAGCAAAGAAAAAGATTATCACGGGCATGACATAGGTCATAATTGTCATAGCCATATTCTTCTCAATTGCTGATTTATTGGTCAACCATGAGCTGAGGAATGTAAACACTGCAGCCAGAATCGGCAAAATAAAGAACGGATCCGGCTCCCCAAGATTTAACCAAAGGAAGTGACCTACTTTCAAGGCTTCAACACGTGTCAGAGCTTGAAAGAGGGCCAAAAGGATTGGCATTTGAATAAAGAGCGGAATCATGGACGCTCTCATGCTGACGCCATTCTCTTTGTAAAGAGCTTGCGTTGCTTCATAGAGCTGCTGGCGACTTTCCATATCCGTTCCTGGATACTCCGCTTGCAACTTTTTCAGCTGAGGTTGAAGCTCCTGCATCTTCCGTGAGGAATTCATCTGTATTTGGAACAAAGGCAACAGAAGGGTTCGAATTAAAATGGTAAAAAGTATAATACCGATTCCAATTTGACCGTTGATAGATAGGAACTGAATAATGCTGGCAAACCAGTAAATTAATCTATCCCACGCATCTGTAGATTGACTGGTCACTGGCCCTGTTCCGCAGGCTGTTAAAACAATTAGAGATACTACCAGTAGACCTGCCCATTTAACTTTCTTTTTCAATCACAACACCTTCCTGGTATAGTTTAGCTAGTTTCAAAACATGGATGAGGTTTTGCTTCATTTCTTGATAGGACATTTCCTCTACACCTTTGCGAGCAATGATAACAAAGTCATCTGCTACCAGTTGATGTTGGCATTCAATTAAGATGTGACGAATCCTGCGCTTAATCTTATTTCGCATGACAGCGTTTCCCAATTTTTTGCTGACAGATAAACCTACTCGGAAATGCTTTTGCTCTTTAGTTAATCGATAGACAACAAACCTCCGATTGGCGACATTGTTTCCTTTTGTAAAAATGTCATTAAAATCTCGTTCACGCTTGACACGATAGCTTTTTTTCAAACTGCCACTCCATCTTTCAAAATTACTTCTATTATACCACAAAATTCAAAAAAGCCAATAAACATACCGTTTATAGGCTTTTTGCGTTCTGAATTTCCTCTTTGGCACTTTTCAACTGGTCTGCAATCGATTCAAAACCTGTCCCACCAAGGGAATTTCTACGACTGACAGCAACTTTGGAGGACAAGGCATCATAAATATCTGCTTGAATAAGAGGAGAAATAGCCTGATAGGTCTCAAATGATACATCCTGGAGATAGTGTCCTGCCTTGCTACACTCCAAGACCAGTTTTCCAACAATCTCATGCGCTTGGCGGAAGGGCAGACCTTTACTAGCCAAATAATCAGCCAACTCTGTAGCATTTGAAAAGTCCTTCTCTGTCGATTGAGCCATCCTTTCCTTATGGACTGTCATAGATTGCAACATCCCTGCCAAAATATCGATAGATACTAAAATCGTTTCTGCCGTATCAAACATGCCTTCCTTGTCTTCCTGCAAGTCCTTATTATAGGTTAAAGGCAGGGATTTCATGACTGTCAGTAGGCCAACTAAGTTCCCATATACTCTACCTGTTTTCCCCCGAATCAGCTCAGCCATATCTGGATTTTTCTTCTGAGGCATGATGGAAGAACCTGTTGAAAAGGTATCGGATAGGGTGACAAATTGGTATTCATGTGAACACCAGTTGATGATTTCTTCACAGAGACGGGACATGTGCATCATGAGGATACTGGCATTCGACAGAAATTCCAGGATAAAATCACGGTCAGACACAGCATCGAGAGAATTACTATAAGGCTTGGCAAATCCCATCAAATCAGAGGTCATCTGACGGTCAATCGGAAAGGTCGTCCCTGCCAAGGCCGCCGCACCAAGTGGGGATACATTTGTATGCTGCATGTTGAATGCAAAGCGCTCACTGTCTCGGCTGAACATGTTGTAATAGGCCAACAAGTGCTGAGCAAAACTAATAGGCTGGGCATGTTGCAAGTGGGTATAGCCTGGCATGATGGTTTCTACATGCTCTTGCGCAAGGTCTACTAAAATCTGACGTAGGTTGGTCAATTTGTCTACAACTTGAAAGAGGGTATCCTTCAGATAGAGGTGCATATCGGTCGCTACTTGATCGTTACGAGAACGAGCTGTGTGGAGTTTGCCTGCAACTGGACCAATTTTCTCCGTCAATAGACTTTCGATATTCATGTGAATGTCTTCGTTACGAACATCAAACACTAACTTGCCAGTTTCATATTCTGCTAACAATTCTTCCAGACCAGTTTGAATAGCCTGGGCTTCTTCAAGCTTGATAATCCCTGTGGCTCCAAGCATCTGTACATGCGCCAGTGAACCTTGAATATCATACTTGGCCAATTTTTGGTCAAAGCGAATGGAGGCTCCGAATTCTTCAACCCATTCCTCAAGACTGGCTTCAAAGCAACCTCCCCATAATTTCTTTGCTTCCATAAGCTCCTACTTTCTAGCTCTTTTTATGAATTTCCGCATTGACTTTGGTTGGTAATCCCCAAAGCTTGATGAAACCAACTGCTGCATCTTGGTCAAAAGTATCTGCACTGGTATAGGTTGCCAAATCTTCATCATAAAGGGAATTTGGAGATTTCCGAGCAACTACTTTGGCTGATCCCTTATACAATTTCACTTTTGCGGTGCCATTAACAACTGCCTGGGTCTGAGCAAGATAGGCCTTCAAGGCATCTGTTGCAGGATTGAACCACAAACCATTGTAAATCAAGTTAGAGAGTTCATTTGAAACAATCGGTTTGAAATGCGATACTTCCCGCACCAGGGTCAAATCTTCAATTTCCTTGTGGGCTGTCAGAAGGGTAATAGCACCTGGACACTCATAAATTTCACGTGACTTGATTCCGACTAAACGATTTTCCACGTGGTCAATCCGACCCACACCATGCTTACCAGCAATGACATTGAGTTTTTGAATGAGATTGGCTAGACTTAACTCTTCACCATTTACAGCAACAGGAATCCCTGCTTTAAACTCAATATCGACATACTCAGGAGTATCTGGTGCATTTTCTGGAGAAGTAGTGATGCCAAAAGCATCTTCTGGCGCTTCATTCCATGGATTTTCCAAGACACCACACTCATTGGCACGACCCCAAAGGTTTTGGTCGACTGAGTAAGGACTGTCCAGGTCAGCTGGGACTGGTACACCATTTTCCTTGGCGAAGATAATTTCCTCTTCACGCGCCCACTTCCATTCACGGACAGGAGCCACGACTTTCAAGCTTGGATCCAGGGCTGCAATGGCTACCTCAAACCGCACCTGGTCATTGCCCTTACCAGTACAGCCGTGAGCGATAGTGGTTGCTCCTGTCTTATGAGCCATTTCCACCAACTTTTTAGAAATCAAGGGACGGCTGAGAGCCGATACCAGCGGATATTTTTGCTCATAGTAGGCATGGGCTTGTAGGGCTGGTAGGACATATTCTTGGGCGAATTCTTCTTTTACATCCAATACATGGGACTCAATAGCACCGATTGATAAGGCCTTATCATGAATAAAGTCGAGATCCTTGCCCTCTCCAACATCCATACAAACCGCAATCACATCATAGTCTTTTTTCAACCAAGCAATCGCAACTGAAGTATCAAGTCCACCAGAATAGGCCAAAATTAATTTTTCTTTTGTCATAAACTTTCTCATTTCTATATATATTAGCAAATAAAACTTAGTGACTATTATAGTGTATATTTATACTTTTTGCAACATATTTATGCAAATTTTCTAAAAAAATGAATAAATATCGTACATTTCCAGAAAAATTTCCAAAAAAAGCTAGAGAATATTCTCCAGCTTCTAAAATATATTCCTCATCATAACTGATTATGGTTGATAAATTTTCCGTTCTTTTAACATTTTCCAGAAATAATAAGCTAAACTAAAATCAAGCAATCCATGAATAGCCGAACCAACACCCACCAAGCCAAGCATCGTTATCCAGTAGGTAGCAGAAGTTTGTTGCCCCGACGTAAGTACCATCACCACAATATATTCTCCTAGACCATGCAGGAGATTAAGCCCAATCCCTAATAGTAAAAAGCGCTTAGAGTCCATAAGAATCGGAAAACGCTTGACCAAGACCGCACCTAAGGTAAGGAAGAACAGATGCGTAAGCGCCCGAAATACAATAACGATTGGAAAACCTGCGAGGAAAAAGCCTAAACTAGAACCTAAAGCAACAAAAATAGCAGTAGCTGGTGAAATAAACATGGCTATAAACAAAGGAATGTGACTAGCAAGTGTATAGGATGCTGGGCCAATAATGATTTTAATCGGCATCATTAAAGGTATTAAAATGGCAAATGCGGTTAAAATTGCACTAATTGATAGCTGCTTAACTGAATTTTTAGATGATCGTGTTAATTGGGACATTAGGCACCTCTCTTTCTATTGGTTTGATTATAAAGCAAAACCTTACAGGTGTCAAGACACCTGTAAGGTTTATTGATTTTCTAGTAAAATACCTGCATGTTTTAAAGCTGCTGAAAGCTCATTATAGGCTTGCACAGATGGGAAAGAGACTGTATGTGTATGAACTCCTTCTGTTAAATTACTCAGTAACACACCTTGGTATTGACCCAAGGCATCCAAAAAATGATCCCTATCTTCTAAACTTGCAATATTCAGCTTGCCTGATAATAAGCCGTAAATGGGATGCTCAATTTCAACATCTAATATTTGAGCTCCACCCTCTAGCAAGATTGTCAATTCTTTTTCTACCTCTTCTGGACCATGTTGACAAGCTATCTTTCGAATGTAGGCTCCTTCAGTAGATGGCAAAGAAGATTGGAGCAAGTACCCTCTCGGAGTTGCCAAGACAGCTTCTCCCTCCGCACGAAGCAAGGCTACATCTCCAACAATTACTTGCCGACTCACTCCAAATTCTTTCGCCAGATAATTAGCTGCAAGGGGATCGAGGCTTTCTCGTAAAAGGGATAGGATTTTCTTACGTCGTTCTGTTGCTTTCATACACATTCCTTTCGTACACTTTTTTCCATTATATCAAAATTCCTGTAAATCAACCTTTCCTCAACCAAAAAACGGAAACTGCAGAACAGTCTCCGTTATCATCTGCTAGTTTAGCAATGCTTGAATAGCCGCAATGTCCAAACGCTTCATGGTCATCACAGTCGCATTCACAGCCTTGACCTTTTCTGGACTTACTGTATCGTATGCCTCCATCAAAATCCGCGGCACAATTTGCCAGGAAATCCCAAATTGATCCTTGGCCCAACCGCAAATCTCCGCTTCTGGAACTGCCGATACCTTCTCATACCAGCTCTCCGCTTCTTCCTGACTGTCCACATAAACCATGAGCGAGAAGGCTTCGTTGAAAGAAGCCTCGCCACCGTAACCGTGGTCCATAGCGATGATTTTTTGATCTCCGATGAATAGCTCCGCATAATTCAACTTGGCAGCAGCCACTGCAGCTTCACCTTCGCCATAGTAAGACAAGCGACCAAGACGAGCTTGAGGCAGCTTATCCTTGTAGTAGTCCAACATGGGCTGGGCTAAACCGACCTGGTCCTGCGAGAAGAGCAGGCAGATGTCAAACTGGTAGGGCTTGTCCAAGTCCGGTGCATAGGACAGTTGCCAAGACAGACCAAAGCGGTCTTCCAGCCAGACATAGTAAGGGCTGAAGGGATATTCTGCCAATGGCATAAGCACACGACCACCGTCTGATAGCGCCTCATAAAGACGGCTTACGTCATCCTTACTAGCTACATTTACCATGAGCGACATAGACTCGTTGAGCTTAAAATACGGCCCTGCACTAATCGCTGCCAGGGTCATGTCACCCAGTTGGAACTGAACCAAGCCAGCATCGCCAGAAGGCGTATCCGTAATGGTATAGGTCCAGTCAATCTTGCCGCCGAAAAGGTCCACATAGAACTCTGCAGCTTCTTTTGCCTCTGTATCGTACCAGAGATGTGGGATTATGGTTTGCATAAAACTCTCCTTTTCCTTCGTCAGCCTATTATATCACAGATTTGTCCGTACAAGTGCGCAAGAAAACTGCCTATGCTATAATAGAAGGATAGAAAAGGAGCAAAACATGGAAATCTGGAACGCCTACACAGCCGACGGTCACTTGACCGACCACACCCTCACACGCGGAGAAGCTATTCCCGATGGTCTCTACCACCTAGTCGTCGAGTGCATCGTCCGCCACCACGACGGTAGCACCCTCTTTATGAAACGCGACAGCACCAAGCCCTCCTACCCTGACTATTATGAAGCGACGGCAGGAGGCTCGGCTTTATTTGGGGAAATAGCAGAGCAGGCCATTTTACGCGAAGTCCGCGAAGAGACAGGCATTGAACTGACAGCTAACCAGCTCCGCCACCATACACACTTTGTTGCCCATGACGACCAGTGTATCTTCCACTGCTACTGGGCTGAAACCGACTGTGACAAATCTGCCATCCAACTCCAAGCCGAAGAAACCAGCCACTACATCTGGGTCCCACAAGAAAAACTGAAAAATTTCCTGGAAACAGAGCTAGTCATTCCAAGGCAGAAGGATTATGTGGAGAGGTTGTTTTTGGAAAGCTAAGTCCGAATAAGAAACAAATCCCCGCCGTCACAGAACAGCGGGGATTCATTTATTTCAATCCTGCGACAAGACTTTCAATATCAGCTGGTCGGGTTCGGCAACAACCTCCAACCACTTTAGCTCCTAGCTTATGCCAAGCAAGAGTATTGTCCAAAAGGCTGTGGCTATGGTCAGCTTCTTCCCTCCAGGTTTGAGTGGCTCCATCATAGACCTCACCCGAATTTGGATAGGTGACAAATGGTTTATCCGTTTTCTCTCTCAACTGTCTGAGAAAGGCTGGGTAAAGAGACGGTGCTGTACAGTTTAGACCAACCGCCAAAATCTGCTCGCTGCTGTTGACCAGCTCTGCTATTTTCTCAATAGCCGTCCCATCAGAAATCGACTGCCCCTCCTGTGAAGTGAAGCTAATATAGGCCTCTACCTCTGGAAAATCCTCAGCCAGCAACTCTACCAAAGCCTGTGCTTCAAGAAAATTGGGAATGGTCTCCAATGCTAAGAGTTCAGCTCCCTGTTCTAAGAGGAGCTCTATCCGACGACGGTGGAAAGTCTTCAACTCTTCCAAACTAATATTGCCATAATCACCTGTGTACTCTGAACCATTGGCTAGATAGGCCGCGTATGGACCAACGTCACCTGAAATAAGGGGATAGGTTCGTTGTCCTTTTTCAGCCTCCGACAAGTCAGCCCAAACCTCGTCTCGAGCCTCCTTAGCCAAATCAACTGTCAGACGAATCAGCTTTTCAGCCTCAGCCTGTGACAAACCAGCTTCCGCCAAACCTTCAAAAGTCGCCTGATAGGTTGATGTCGTGACCAAATCTGCTCCAGCACGAATATAGTCCTTGTGAATGTCCTTGATTAGCTGGGGATTCTCCAACAGATACTTGGCAGACCAAAGCTTACCTGATACATCATGACCTCGAAATTCCAATTCCGTTCCCAGAGCACCATGTAAAATGACAAACTCTTGATTTTCTAATAGTTCCTTAAAACGACCCATACGAGTTTCTCCTTACCACCTTTTAAAGCGAATGTAATGATACGCATAGCAACCAATCATAAAGGGCACACCAAAGTATAGACCGGCACGCTGAGAAGGATCCCAACCGATTCCGATGATAGAAATAACCAGCAAAACAACTGTAATCCAAGGCAAAGTTGGTGAAAATGGTGTCTTGTATTCCAATTCGTCTACACTATGATTCTTCAAAAATTCACGTCGGAAGCCGATTTGTGCAAGCGGGATGGCCAACCAAGCAATAACAACCGCAAAACCAGCGATAGAAACCAAGGCTAAGAAAATAGTATCTTCTGCATAAATTGACGCAATCAAAGCAATCACAACACCAACCATGGACAAAATCATCCCACGCATTGGAACACCGTGCTTGTTGATTTTTACCAATTCCTTGCTAATCATGCCCTCATTGGCCAAAGACCAAAGCATACGGCTTGAAGCGTAGAGACCTGAAGTGGACGCAGATAAAATAGCCGTCAAGATGATGAAGTTCATAATGTCAGCAGCGTACGGAAAACCTATTTTATCCAATACTAGAACGAATGGTGCTTCTGTCACACCTGCTTCCGACATAGGCAGTAAGGCTGCTAAGACAACGATGGTCAAAACAAAGAAGATAACCAAGAGACCGATGGTCGATTTAATAGCTTGCGGCACGGCTTTCTTAGGATTATCTGTCTCCCCTGCAGCAATTCCAATCATTTCCACACCTGAAAAGGCATAGTTAACGGATAGCATGACCGAAATAAAACCAACCAAACCGTTAGGAAGCAAACCTTGGGCTGTAATGTTATTAAAGAGAGGTGTAGCATTGGTTCCCTCAAAAGGCAAGACGCCAAAAATCGCCAAGGTTCCTAAAATGATGAATGCCATAATGGCATAGACTTTGACAGAAGAAAGGGCGTCCTCTGCTCGAGCAAACCAGCCGACAGACAGCGTGTTCAAACCAAAGACAACGACCGCGAAAATCGTTGCAAAAATCCAAATTGGCACACTAGGAAACCAACGTTGCATGAGTTGAGCTGTTCCTACAAACTGAGAAGCCAGAGCGACTACCCAGCACAACCAATACATCCAGGCCACCATAAAACCAGTACCAGGACTGATAAACTTAGTAGCATAGGTATGGAAGGATCCTGTTACTGGCATGGCTACGGAAAGCTCCCCTAGAGAGAACATGACCAAATAAACCATAACAGCTCCAAAAAGATAAGCTGCAATAGCTCCAAATGGTCCAGCCTGTGCAATGGTATAACCCGAACTCAGGAACAAACCTGTGCCAATTACCCCACCGATGGACAACATCTGCAAATGACGGCTGTTCATTTCACGGTTAAAGGTGCCTTGATTTTCAAAATTATGATTTTCCATAAACTCTCCTAAATAGTAATGATTTATTTATGATAACACAGTTTTTCAGAAAATCGTTATACCGTTTTTAATGCAAGTGTTATAGTTATCAGTTATAACAAAATCCCCGCCGTCACAGGACAGCGGGGATTATTTATCTTACAAACTCTTCAACATATTATCAATATGCTGGATGGATTTTTCACGGCCGAGTAGGTAAATGGTATTTGGCAACTCTGGTCCGTGCATTTCGCCTGAAACGGCGATACGGATTGGCATGAAGAGGTTTTTGCCCTTGATGCCTGTTTCTTTTTGAACAGCCTTGATTTGTGGGAAGATATTATCTGGTTGGAAATCTTCGTCCGTCATGGCCTCCAATTTTTCCTTGAGGGCATTGAGAACAGTCGGAACTGTTTCGCCTGCCATGACTTCTTTTTCCTCGTCTGTCAATTCTGGGAAATCAGAGAAGAAAAGGTCTGTCAAATCAACAATTTCATCCGCAGATGACATTTGTGGCTTGTAAAGTTCCACCAATTTTTCTGCCTTGTCTGTCAAGCGACCCGCTTCTTCCAAGAATGGCTTAGCAAGGTTGAAAATAGTTTCCAGATCAGCATTTTTGATATACTCATTGCTCATCCAGTCCATTTTCTTCTGGTCAAATGCTGCTGGTGACTTGCTGAGACGATTTTCATCGAAGAGTTGGATAAATTGCTCACGGGAGAAGATTTCCTCTTCACCACCAGGGTTCCAACCCAAGAGACCGATAAAGTTGAAAACAGCTTCAGGCATGTACCCTTTACGACGGTAATCTTCGATAAACTGAAGGGTGTTGGTATCACGTTTGGACAGTTTTTTACCAGTCTCAGAGTTGATAATCAAAGTCATGTGACCAAATTCTGGTGCTTCCCAACCAAGTGCTTCATAGACCATCAATTGCTTCGGTGTATTGGCAATGTGGTCGTCCCCACGGATAACGTGCGAGATTTCCATCAAATGATCATCAATCACCACGGCAAAGTTATAGGTTGGATAGCCGTCACGTTTTTGGATAACCCAGTCGCCACCGATGTTGCCACCTTCGAACTCGATTTCGCCCTTAACCATGTCATTCCATTTGTAGATACCTGTTTCGTTGACAGCTAAGCGAACCGTTGGGACAATGCCAGCCGCCTCACGCTCTGCAATGTAGGCTGTTTTTTCATCTTCAGACATACCCAGGTATTCGTTGATGTAGCGAGGTGTTTCGCCCGCAGCTTCCTGACGCTCACGCTCTGCCGCCAACTCTTCCTCTGTCACGTAAGACTTGTAGGCCTTTCCTTCTGCCAAAAGTTGATCAACGTATTTTTGGTAAATATCCAAACGCTCTGATTGACGGTATTGCTCATGAGTTTCTGGACTCTCATCCCAGTCAATACCCAACCAACGCAGGTTTTCAAGCTGAGAACGCTCGCCATCTTCCACATGGCGCTTGCGGTCCGTGTCTTCGATACGAATAAGGAAAGTACCGCCGTGATGACGGGCAAAAAGATAGTTGAACAATGCTGTACGGGCATTTCCGATATGCAAAAGTCCCGTTGGACTTGGTGCGTAACGCACACGAATTGGTTTAGTCATGATTCTCTCCTGTAAAATTTCAATCAAGAACATTATAGCATAGAACACCCTCAGATAACAGAAAAATCAGCCTAGATAGACTGATTTTGAGGTGTTTTTCATGCTTTTGAGTTTTAGCTATCATTTAATCGAAAATAAACAATGGATAAACGAGGGCTTTGTACTACTATTCTATACGATAGCTATGTCCACAACTTACACAAGTGATAATGGTATCAAACAAGCCCTCAGCAGGCTTTCCACACGCCGGACAATAGACTCTCTTGGCCTCCAGGCGATAGGTAGTCTTCCTGATAAGTGATTGCCCTTGACTTTCTACAACATCTTCTTTCCGACTTTCATATGCCAAAACCTCTTTCAAACTTCTTCCCTGACGTCTTGTCCGAGGCGGGCGAAGTAAGATATAGAAAGATAGTGTGAAAAAGACAATAAAGGCTACCGTCACAATAATCAAAGCAGTACTCACTAAGGCAGGTACTGAAATTCCAGCCTCCTTTTTTCTTCTAAAAAAATCTAAAATCATCTGCCAGAGAAAAATTGTAGAGCCTAGCCAAATGATAAAAATGATAGGGAATCCAAATTTTGTTATCTCTAATCGATAGCGTCGCATCTAGGGCTCCTTTCTGGCAAGCCAAGCACCACAGTGGCTACACGATTGTCCTTGTCCTAATTCTAAAAAATTTTCTGCACTGCAAGATTCACAAATAACAAGATAGGTCTCTTCTGTAATCTGATAGTGTTCAAAGAGTTCAAAAAGTTCCCTTATCTGTGCTTGTGTTTTAACGCGTTCTTCTAATCGAGATTTTCGATAAGTTAATACACAACTGATTAGTATAATTACAATATAAAGAACTGCCACTCGTACAATCAAAGTTTTGACAATATTTGGCAATGTCATTTGACTACCCTCTGCTGAAACGACTAAGCAAAATAGGATTATCAAGGGTATCATCAGAGACATTGATAGATATTTCAGGTTATCCGTCGAAAAGAATTTGACAATATTTTCTACAACTGTCCGACCTCGTGGTTTAATCAACAATACTACCATTGCACCGATTATATAAACCGGATTGGGAGAACCAATCAAAAGCAAAAAAAGAGCTAATAATGGAAAGCATGCCAACACACCATCTGATGATAGCTTAAAGAGACGCATTGCGAGTAAGGGAATCCCAAATATGACCAAAAAGGTCACAATAAAGTTAAATACTAAAGAAATAGTATCAAGTCGCATATCTTGTGAAAATATTGTTGCGACTATACAATAGATCATCATTCCACTAAAAAGTAACCAACTTCGAAGTGCATCCCAGATTGATTTTAACACTTTAAGCATGTGACTGTTCCTTTTTTTCTCTCAAGTAGTCTTTGTAACGTACTTTCCCTTGGTATATCTCATCCAATGCGTTAGCCTTCAGCTTAATATTCTCTAAAACACCGCAACTATAGTAAACAAAGGCTGCTAACGTGAAACCCGAAAAAGAGAATATTATCGTACCAACACTGAAGTTAGAATCAAGAATAGTATCAGGAAAAGCATGAATAAGGAGGAGGAGGACCAAAATAGCATTAGCTAGTCCCATGAAGACTAAACTCAAAAAACGAAATAATTGATACATCAGTAGTCTCCTTGTTTTGGGGTAAAGACATCCTCACTATTATCTGCAATAATTTCTCTTCGAACCCTTCGATAGTGACTATCAGTTGCTGTCAAACTACCAATAATAGCTACACCACCAATAACAATAACTTCAACAATCCAAAAAACTCTGACAGAGATATAGTTGGAGATAAAAAGCATAATACTTTGAAAAATAACCCAGATTACGGTTACAACATTGATGGGCAACCAGTCAGTAAAGCGTCGTTTAACTATTAGTTGTAGAAAAAATAAAAATTCCGATAAAACCAATAACCCCAATGCAATAAAATAAAGTCCAATTTCCTTGTGAGGAATCAAAAGTCCTAAAGCCACCGTTGTAATCATGACCAGCACTCCTGTCACATATATCCAAATATTTTTACTCATATTTCCTCCTAGCGTGATTGTCCACAGTTACTACAAAATTTAGCTCCGTCGGTAAAAGCCGTCCCACATTGACCACAGAATTTCGCTAAACTAACTGTAGGGCTGTTTTCAGAATTTATCATTTTTTCTGTTTGTATCGGTATCTGAGGCTGTTGAGCAGAATGAGCTCCCTGTCCCAAATTTCCCATAAGTGTTCCAAAATTTGCTCCCATTCCGAGCCCCATGGAAACTCCCATGCCAGCCCCCATAAGGTTCCCTGCGGAACCTTCATTTTGTGCCGCTTTTTCTAGAACATCAAATTGGCGCTCTTCTTGATAACTGTATCCCTCAATCTCCCGAGTGCTACGCTCCCCTTTTGCACTAAGAACTTGTTTATGGAATCGAAACACTTCCTTGTACCCCTCACTATCTTGGTTTACTTTCAAGGCTTCAATATTAAATTCTTGTACAGAAATTCCATATTTAGCAAAACGATTGCTTAAAAGCTCTGATAACCCTTGAGCAATATCATGGCTATGCATTTCAATATCAATTGTAGCAATTCGACTATTCGCAATAACTCGGGAAATACCAGATGTAATCGTCCCAATAGCCGCCTGTCTGAAACGCTTCTGAAATACTTCTGCCGTAATAACATCTGGATAACTCGGCATAAATTCTAAAATAAAGGTTTCCAAGTCTATGATTCTTGGTATAAAATTTCCATGTGTTTTTAACTCAACAGGAATTTGACTTTCTGGATCGCGAACTAGTATCGGCGAAGGAGTCCCCCAGCCAATCGGCTGTAAATCATACATGTTAACAAACCATAGGAAAGATGAATCTGGTGACACACCGTCACTAACAAACGACTTGAGTTTTGCTAGTCCCTGGGTATTATTTCCCTCAATCTTATGTTTCCCTTCTTCGTAAGATGCAACTGCCCGTCCATTTGAGAAGAAGACTGCTCGTTGACCTGGATTAACAATTAAGGTTGTTCCTGGCTTCATATTTTTATTAGGGTGTCGCCACGCAAGAATATTTCGAGTCTCTTCTCCTTCATACCTCACAACTTCAAAAAGATTTAATGACATAATATCTCCTTTTCCATTAGGAAAGGCTTGGCTGGTAAGTCAAGCCTTGTTATATGTAGTATAACAAGCGATTTGTCAAGTATTTAGTAGCGATAATTCCTTTTTTATTTCTGATTTTGAGGTGTTTTTTGATTACGTGCCAGCCAGTAGAGGACATAGAGGACCAACAAGCCAGTTGCCGCTAGGAAAAATCCGCTAATCTGATTGACAGTCAATACCAAGACTAGACCTGATACCAGCAGTCGAGTAAAAGCTTGACCTAGCATAAAATAGGTCGATACCGCTCCGCCAATGGTCGCCAACTGCTCCTCTGGCATAGAATTGACAAACTTAGCGTTAAACTTAGGTCCACTAGCTCCAGAGCTAATTCCCATTGTAGTAAGGAAGAAGAAAATAATTGGCAGTTGATGTAGCAACATTCCGACAAACACTCCAAGTAGAGAGAAAGTAGCGGCCACTTCCAGCGTCACCATGCTGGTCTTTTTGAAAAGGGTAAAGACCAAGGTCGAGCCCAAGATATTACCGACAAAGAAGATCAGAATGGTCAGGGCAAGGGTGGTTTCAACATTGAGAAAGACAAGATTTGGGTCTTCGCTAATCAGCAGGACCAGAATAGGATAGAGAATCGCTCCGCAGGCATTGATAATGGGGCTGGTAATCAGGACCAGGCGGAACTCGGGAATCTTGCGAAGCTCCACGATTGCTTGCTTGAAAGAAGCTAGAATGCCCGGTCCCTTGGTTGCCTGCTCGGGCTGGCTTGGCTGCTCTGCTATTTTCAAAAGCTGCTCCGTCAGGAGTTTGCGAAAGGCTGGCGTCAGCAACTGCATGATGAGAAGAGCGGCTAAAAAGGTGCCGGCGTTGAGAAAGGCGAGATTTTGGTAGGAGAGGAGGCCGACCAAGAGGGCAGAGAGGGCCTGAAAGGCGATGTTGAGGATACTGGTAACGGTCTGGCGAAAAGCCGAGTACTGCTCCCGCTCTTCCTTGGGCGCTACGCGCAATCCCAGAGGTGTATAGAGGCCGTTTTCATAGAAGCCAGCGAAGTCTGCAAAGACATTGAAAGTTGCAGCCACCACGACAATCCAGAGGGCTGGCTCAAATCCCATGCAGAATCCGAGGATGAGGTAGAGAAGGACACGGAAGAGAAGGGTCAACTTGATAGTACTGATTTTGTTGACCGTCTTGTCTGCCAGATAGCCTGTGAAGAGGCCCATAAAGCTAGGAAAGATTTCTGAGAAGGTCACAATCGCCAGCGCTAGACGGCTGTTGGGCACCAGCAAAACATAGTTCATCAGGGCCAGATAATAGACCACATCGCCAAAATTGGACAGCATATCCGCAGTCAGTACCCATAGGTAGGTAGCATTTTTCAAAATCCTTTTCATGATAATCCCTTTCTTTGTTTGATTTCCAGAATATTCAGACATTTTATCTTACAGAGGAGCCTGGATAGACTTTCCTCTGTGATTATTCTTTTACATAGAGTAAATATTTAATGTAGAAAATGCCATATCACCCGTCACCAAGAGAACCTTTTCTTTTGGCTCAGATGCATAATTGTTAGTTGTTGACATGGCGCTATCCAACTCTACTACCGCTTGCCAGTCAACAGGCAGGTAGAGTGTGATATTTGAAAATGCCGCATCGATATGAAAATCTGCCTGATCACCCAGAATTACTGCCTGATCAAAATAGACCGTACTAGATCCAAAGGCTACATCCACACTGTCATGAATAAAATTCTCCTCATGGATATAACGAGTCGAGGAACCAAAAGCTGTATCACGCCCCTTATCGCCAATCACTCCTGTGACAAAACTTTTTGTATCGACCATATTCTTACTCCTTCTAGGTTTTATTAACAGCTTCACCCCTGTACAAGCCAGTATCACACCTAAAATCAAGGTCCAGATATCAATTTCCAACCAATTAAAATGACTGTTTAGCACAATAAAGACCAAGGTTCCCCAGACAAAGCTTGTAACTAGCTGTTTTTTTATCATTGCTTTAAAAAAGAGATAACTCCAACCGACTACCAGTACCAATTTCCAGAGAGGAAATTCCACAGCCGGCAAGTAGTCTTGAAACAAGACCAAGCCTGCCAAGATCAGTAAAGCTATTCCCAAACCATTTCTTTTCATCTTCCTACCTCATTTCCTGTAATTTCTCTTTTAATAAATGGTAATAATGTCGCGACACGTGAACTTCCTTGTGAGTCTTATAGAAGGAAATCCGACTGGTGCCTGAGAAGGACTTATCTAGCGAATAAACTACCTTGCTATTGACAATGGTTGACTTAGCTACCCGACAAAAGTAGATAGGCAAATACTCCTCAAGTTCATAGAGTTTCATCTTAACCTCGTAGGCATCATCGCCTGTATGAGCAAAAATCTTGGTTCCGTCCGTTTCAAAGAAAAGTATGTCACCCAATGAAAGAAAATACTCGCTGCTCCCCTTGTAAAAAACAAGCGAGGGACGACTAACTTGTTGCAAAGCTTGCTGAATCTGTTCAATCTCTGGTCCCAGCTGACTGGTTCGGATAACAACTTCAACCTGATCTAAGCTGTCATCAAATTCAATCCTAACTTTCATAGCTCCCTCCTTTTTGATAGCTCTATTATACCAGTTCGACATCCAATTACAAGGGCATTTCAGTAAGTGGCAAAATTAGACAGGTAAGTGGTAGAAATAAACTAAGAAAAGTCCCTTGCATTACGCGAGGGACCTTATTTTTATTATATGATTTTGAAAATTGCAGAGTTTTTCTTCTTAAAAAATCGCATCCAGCAATGATGTGCTTCCACCACCACCATCGCCACCTGCACCGACAATATGATTGCCAATGACCTGAGCAAAGGTCTCAATGTTCAAACTCTGTACATAGATTTCTCCATAACCAGTAAAGGTATTAACGATTCCTTCACCTGTACCGATAGATTGGAGGAAACCATTTTCCATATGGATATTGTAGTCCAAATCACGACTCCAAGCAACCACATGAGCATTGTCAATGGTGATACTTCCACCATCCAAAGTTAGCTTCTTAATAGAACCAAATGCATTCGCCAAAAGTGTTCCGCGCCCCTCTGTCGTCATCACAAAGAGTCCACCCTGACCACCAAAGAAAGCTTTTCCAACACTCTGGCGTTCCATTTTATATTGAGCAGAACCATCAAGGGCAAGGAAGGCACCATCATTTAGTCGATATTGCTCTGCACCAAGTTCCAAGGCAATAACCTGACCTGGCGTTGAAGGTGCAAGTGCAATTTTTCCATCGTCACTATTGGAAATGGCTTGCGTGATAAACATAGATTCGCCTGATACCATTGACCGACCGATGGCCCCCATCAATTTACCAAAACCTGAACCACCACGCGCATTGAGCTTAGTATTCAAGGTTACACTCGGCGTATGATAGACCATGCTCCCTTGTTGAATATAAGCTGATTCACCAGCTTCCAAGGCGATTTCCACCAAAGGAAACTGCATATTACTATCGATAGTATATTTCATCCGATTGTCTGACATAGTTGACTCCTATTTTTTACGAAAGGTCCTGTTAACCACAGGATAGCCATAATAAACCAAGAACAAGCTAAAATAAACCAAGTATCATTTATCTCTTTATTTGTTCTGTTGTGATAATACAATTTTATCTCATTCAAAAAAACTTGTCAAGGATTTCTCGGCCATTCAGATAAAATTTACAGGAAAAACCGAATTTCCTGAGCATTCCTATATAACTTCTGTCATACGCCCCGTATCCACATCATAAACCGCACCAAAAATTTCAACGTCGTCAGGTATGAGCGGAGATTGTTTCAAGAGAGCAATGTCCTCCCGCACGCTTTCCTCAACATCGGTAAAAGGTAGGAAGTCCTGACCGCTGACATTAACCTGCAAATCCCGCTTGAGTTGGGCCGCAAAATCCTCATTGGTAAAGGTCTGTGCACCGCAGTCTGTATGGTGGAGTACCACGATTTCCCTTGTGCCGAGCTGCTGCTGGGAAATGACTAGCGAGCGAATCATGTCCTCCGTCACGCGCCCACCCGCATTCCGCAGGATATGAGCATCACCCAGAGCCAAGCCCAAGGCCTGCGCCACGTGAAGCCGTGAGTCCATACAGGTCACGATAGCCACCTTTGTCTTTGGACGAAGAGGCAAATGGTAATCACCATGCAGGTCAACATAGGCCTTGTTGGCCTTCATAAAGTTTTGAAAATAAGACATAGGACCTCCTTGTCTGATGAGAATTTCTGAAATTTTCAGAAATAGGTTAGACCTAGCTTATCACATTCCCGACTATTTGTCGCAAAAAGAGGAGCGACTAGCTGTCACTCCCGAAGATTTCATCAGTTGAATACTTTCTGCAAGACTTCGCCAATGGCGGTCACACCGATAACCGTGATTTCCTTGGGCACCTTGATACCTGTCAGAGAATTTTTGGGGGCATAGACCTTGGTAAAGCCCAATTTAGCGGCTTCGTTAAGCCGTTGTTCAATCCGATTGACGCGGCGGATTTCACCTGTCAGGCCTATCTCGCCTATAAAGCACTCTTGTGGGTTGGTAGGCTTATCCTTGTAACTGGAGGCAAGGGCAACTGCGACCGCTAGGTCAATAGCTGGCTCATCCAGTTTGACACCACCTGCTGATTTGAGGTAGGCATCTTGGTTTTGGAGGAGCAGGCCTGCCCGTTTTTCCAAAACCGCCATAATCAAGCTGGCACGATTGAAATCCAAGCCTGTCGTGGTCCGCTTGGCATTGCCAAACATGGTCGGAGTCACCAGGGCCTGCACTTCGGCAAGGATAGGGCGGGTGCCCTCCATGGTCACGACAATGGCAGAGCCAGTCGCCCCGTCCAGACGCTCTTCCAGAAAGACCTCGCTAGGATTGAGGACTTCGACCAAACCCTGCGACTGCATTTCAAAAATGCCGATTTCGTTGGTGGAGCCAAAGCGGTTTTTGACCGCCCGCAAGATACGGAAGGTGTGCTGCCGCTCGCCCTCAAAATAGAGAACTGTGTCCACCATGTGCTCCAAGGTCCGCGGTCCAGCCAGGGTTCCTTCCTTGGTCATGTGGCCGACGATGAATGTTGCGATGTTGTTGGTCTTGGCAATCTGCATGAGTTCATTGGTCACTTCACGGACCTGACTGACAGAGCCTTGCACGCTGGAGATGTCAGGGCTCATAATTGTCTGGATAGAGTCGATAATCAGGAAATCTGGTTTTATCTTCTCAATCTCGGTCCGAATGCTCTGCATATTGGTCTCCGCATAGAGATAGAACTCGCTGTCGATGTCCCCCAGACGCTCCGCTCGCAACTTAATCTGCTGGGCAGACTCTTCCCCCGACACATAGAGGACGGTGCCAATGGTCGAAAGCTGGGTAGATACCTGTAAGAGCAGGGTGGATTTCCCAATCCCTGGATCGCCTCCGATCAGGACCAGACTGCCTGGCACCACACCACCTCCGAGGACACGGTTGAACTCCTCCATGTTAGTCTTGGTGCGAACCACTTGAATAGAGGAAACTTCATTGAGCTTCATGGGTCGGGTCTTCTCACCTGTCAGGCTGACCCGCTCATTCTTAACTTCAGCGACTTCCACTTCCTCGACAAAGCTAGACCAGGAGCCACAGTTGGGGCAACGGCCCAGATACTTGGGCGAGTGGTACTCGCAGGATTGACAGACAAAGGTTGTTTTTTTCTTAGCGATGATGATTTCCTCCTATATAGTATATTCTAGGATTTCGCAGTAGGCTATAGTTTCTTTAGGGACAAACTGGCGTATCAGCATACCGTGACAGACGATAACGATTCGGTCATAGGCTTTGTATTTTTCAAGGGCCTGTAAAAATCGCTCTTTCATCTCCGCAGCAGTCTCATAACGAACAGGAGAAGACTCAGGCACCGCTCCGCTATTTTCCAAAAATAATCGATGAGCTAAGATAGCCTCATCTTGACTGGCATTTTGTCCCAGTAGGTCTGGTCGCCACTCATGAAAAAAGGGCTCGACCAGAAGAGGTAGTTGCTGGGCATGAGCAATGTGAGTTGCAGTCTCCAAGGCCCGCGTGACACTTGAAGTGATAACCACCTGAGCCTGAGCAAAAACAGGACTGCTGGCAACTTCCTGGGCCAAAGCCCTTCCCTTTTCAGTCAGGGGAGCCAGATCCCGTCCAAAACCTGCGTACAGCCGAGGATTTTCATGCTGGTCAAACATACTATAGTCAGGCTCGGAATGCCGCACAAAGAGAATCTGCATAGTAGTCTATTTCCCCGTCGAGCCAAATCCGCCCGTCCGGACGCCGTCGGCCTGGTCACCATCAGCCAAGAGGAAGGGTGCAAAAACAGCCTGTACGATCCGCTCGCCGGCTTCCACCACGACAGTTTCCTCTGTGATGTTTCGCATCTGGGCAAAGATATGACCTTCATTGGCTGGATTGCCGTAGTAGTCGCCGTCGATAACCCCAACTGAGTTAATCAGGACCAGCCCCTTCTTGCGAGGGTTGGACGAACGGTCATAGAGATAGAGGACCTCGTTGGACTGCATATAGGCCTTGACACCCGTTGGCACCAGCTTAATCTCACCTGGCTCCAAACTGACCCTCTCCGCAGCCTTTAGGTCGTAACCTGCTGCGTGGGCTGTCTCACGTTTTGGCAATAAATTTTCATCAGTAAACTGGCTGACCAGTTCGAATCCACGAACTTTCATAAGAACTCCTTACATCATTTTCTTCTTTTTATTCATTGTATTCATTCGCATTTTTCGTCACAAATGCAAAAAGTGTTGTTAAGGGAAAGGCATACTCGTCATCAAAGCGAGCTGCACGTAGCCACAAGTTTTGGTCAACCTTGCGAAAATAGACACTGCGAGGGAAGTAAACTCGTATTCCAATCATAGGTCTATTATACACTAATTCATCAAAGCCTGCGATTTTCAACAAAAAACACCTGATAAACAGGTGCTACAAATATAAACTAGCTCAAGCAGTTCAAACCTCTTCCGAGCCAAAAATCTCCCAATACTCCTCGACTTCTTGCTCCAACTGTTCAACCATCTCTAGCAAGTCTGCGGCTCGAAGAATAGCAAGCCCCTGGTCCACCATCCCTCTATCCTGCTGAAAGATGCCCATACGGACATTGGCCATGCCTACATAATCAATCCGCATACTTTCCTGAGCCATGGTGTAAACTCTCTCCATTACTGAAACACAAAGTTGATACTCCCCATTTTTCAGCAAAACGGTCGATAGATTATAGAGAAAAGCAAACTGACTAACCTGTACATCTCTGAAGTCCTTATACTTGTCCAAGGAAAGCAAGATTTTATCCACAAAGCCTTTCAAATGAGATACAGGAATGATAGGAAGTACCAACCCCAACTTACGAAAATCAGCTAAATACCAAGTATCTGACTTCTCCAATTCCTTCCAGAGTGCTTGTCCCAACTGTCTGGTACGCTCCCTATCTCCTGTTTGATAAATAGATAAGATTAAGCGTAGTTGCTGTTCTATCCGCTGAACCCGTATATCTTCTTGCCTCTTCAAATACTGCTCTACTTGGTACAAAAAATCCTGACAGTCTGATTCAGAAAAAAATTGTCCTCTCAGATTTTCAAAGCGATGGATGATAGAAGAACGCTCCGAAGGCTGATAGGCATGGCAGATATAGTCAAACTCTGCAAAGGTCATATCCAACTGACGAAGAATATGGGAAAAGTGAGCAATGGTCGGGTATTCTTTGTTGTTTTCAATTTTTGATAGGGTTGTCCGTGACAAAGCCTTCCCACAAACTTCCTGCTGGCTAAGCCCTTTTGATTTGCGAATCTCTTTTAAGACTGTTCCAAAATCCCACCTCATCATAACCTCCTAAAACTGTGAGAAATGTTTACGTTTTCATCAATCACATTTACTACATGATACCATAATAGTAAATAAAAACAAACAAAATGATAGGAGGTCCTCTTATGAAAACTTGGAAAAACTATCTTTTACTTTTAACTTACTCAGCCATCTTACTAACGCCTCAACTTTTAGGGGGTGGATGGAATCTGATTATACCAATTATCAACAAATAAATAAGATACCACCATCTCACCACTCTGGAAAGGAGGAAAAAGACTGGAAACTATATGTTGAGTGGAGGGGGTGGGAAAGCTAATCTTAAAAATAAAAATACACTTAGGAAGGAAAATTATCATGAAAAAGTTTGCTAAATTAGGTTTTGCCTTGGGAATTGCTTGTAGTTTAATGGTATCCACAGTCGCCTTTGCAGATTTTGTCGATGGTGGCGAATGGCATTATGGAGTTGGATGGACAGGAACCTACGGGTATTCCAACTACCATCATCCAACACGTTCTCATACCGCTACTGTAAAAAATGGGCAACATGAAAACCGTCAACGCCAAGGCGCAGGTATTTGGGCAAAAGCATCTATTACCAAAATCCCACCAACTGGCATGGAATATTTCTATGGTTTTTGATATGCACTAAAATTAGTTTTCCACAGACCATGAAATTAAGAGAAAAACGATTACCATGCTCAGAAATGTTTGATAGTAGGGTAATCGGGAACAACTGTTACTCATCAATTGCTAAATGACTGATAGTCAAATTCAAAAAGATAGTTAGTTTCCGACCAGCTCTATTGGTGTGCTGGTCGGAAAACGTTTATAAGGAGGTGTTCAGATGAAAAGGCTAAACCATTTCTGTATGATTCTACTTCTGTGTTGTGTCAGTTTTATCGTTGTAAATCTACACTATACAAAGGAAATCAATCGCATACGTGAATTAGGAACGACTGGCTATTCATTTCAATTTTATTTACGCGATAGTGCCGTTCCTTCACAGGATTTACTGCATTTTTTTGAAAAAATTGCTGATAAATACAACGTTTCAATTGTCAAAACAGATAGCAACACCGAGGTAATAAAAGCAGGTGTTTTTTCTCATGAGACATTTCCTTATAAAGATTTTGGAATCCAGCAACTTACTTTTAACGAAGACGGAAGTGGATCTTATACAAATATACAATCCTCCGACAAACTAGGGCATATCCCAACATTTTTGCAGGCCAAGACGATACGGCTCATCACTTTAAAAAACTATTTTCAAGATACATCCCATACACTAAATGGTCAGTATACCGTCACATCAACAAAATCCATAAACGACACTGAAATCGTACAGGAATTAAGTCATTTTTTCAATATTGATTCTTCTACACTATTGACTCCAACCTTTGAAACAGCAGTAGAATTAATAAACAGAGACTTGCTACTAGTAGCACTCATCTGCTGTATCGCATTTTTACTCCTTTCATTAACTTCTGTTTACCAACCAATTTTAGATATCAAACATATCGGCGTTGAAAAAATACTTGGATACAGTAACTTAGAGATTTTCTATCGCTATGTAAAACAAAATATACTAATTATGGGAATCGGTAGTATCATTCTAAATAGTTTACCATTTCTGTTTTTTGACTACATGCCTCAAGGTTTTACAGCTATGATGCTGTTAGCGCATTTTATCCTCCTTCAAGTCTATCTACTCATCAACATTTTAGTCATCACAATTATCCAACGCATTAACGCCGCATCTATCATAAAAGGATTTGTTTCCTTCAAAACAGGATTCTATATCAATAATTTCTTCAAATGCTGTCTCACACTTCTTATCACTATATTGATGATTGGTATCGGAAATAGCATTTATGAGGAACACCAAGAATTGAACTATCAAGAACAATGGGAAAAACAGGGAGATTTCCTAACACTCGAAACCGTAAAATCAGGAAATCAACTCTGGCAAGATAGCCTGTCTGGTTCCGACAAAGCTCATCAATATTATTACTCCTTATATAAGAATTTGACAGAAAATCTTCCAACTTACTATATTCGTTCTAGTATCATAAACCCTGGCAATTTCTCACATCTTAAAGAATTTGAACATTCAACATTGGCTAAAGACATCCCTGTTCTATACGCCAACAAAACCTATCTAGAAAGTATAGGATTTCCGATTCCACATACAAGTAAACAATTGACTGTACTCTTTCCAGCATCAATGAAAGAGAATGAAGAGTCTAACAAAAATCTAGCAAAATTGATTGGTTTTCTGTCACTGAAATATGAAGAACAAGTGGCAAAAACAGTCAGCGAGGTAGATGTTGAATACATTTATTATGACGGCGACTGGACATTCTTCCCATACAATGAAACCTTATCCAACAATTTCACTAATCCAATGATTAGCCTGGTCAATGACAATGATATGTCGTGGGAAGATAAAGCACATCTATCAAATACTGGACTAAGTAGCCCAATTAAAATTGCAAATTCCCCTCAACATCAACAAAAAATCGAACAAATTCTTCAGAAATTGCCTGATGATAGCTATTTCAAATTCTCATCAATAAAATCTATTCAACAAGGACGTGTAGATAGTTTCCGAGACGCTAGTCGTAACTTCGTCACCCTGTTTGCGATTATCTGCTTACTGAGCATTGTTGTTTCCTATTTTATTGTAAAAAGTATGTTTCTTTGGAGAAAATCTCATATCATCACTATGAAATTTTTAGGATGGTCACTTTTTGACCGCTACAAACCTATTCTAATCGGACTAACTCTACTATATTTGCTACCTCTTCCAGTTATTTTGATAGCTGGTAAGTCACTATTTCCTCTTGCACTTTTTTTACTATTTGCCATTGCTGATGGGGGTATTTTCCTATTTACATCACTGCGCATGGAGCAAAAAAATCTTGTACAATACTTGAAAGGAGAGAACCTATGATTCATTTAGAACATATCTTTAAAAAGATTGGTCAAAAACATATCCTACATGATTTTTCCCTCAACATTGAACAAGGTGAACTAGTCGCAATTGTTGGAAAAAGTGGTAGCGGAAAAACAACATTACTAAACATCATTGGCTTGCTTGACGGTGAATACGAAGGAAATTACCTCCTATTTGGTCATTCAAACGTACCTGTAAACACTAGGACATCTCAAAAAATAATTCGGGAACAAATTTCCTATCTATTCCAAAATTTTGCTCTAATTGAGAACGAAAGCGTCGAGTATAATCTCCTGATGGCATTAAAATATACCAGATTATCAAAAAAGGAAAAGGAAGAGTCTATAAAAAATATACTAGAAAAAATCGGACTAGCAAACACGCTAAAACAAAAAATTTCCGAGCTGTCTGGAGGAGAACAACAGCGAATTGCTATCGCTCGTGCTCTACTAAAACCAAGCAATCTTATCTTGGCAGATGAGCCAACGGGATCATTAGATCAGGAAAATAGGGACTTAATCCTGCAATTTCTCATAGAAATGAATAATAGTGGAAAAACAGTAATTATCGTCACACACGATCCATATATTGCCGATAAGTGTCAGCGGATTGTTCGTTTATGATTTAGATAGTTTCTACACCCTTTGCGAATAAGCTTTCCGCTAAGAACCTGCATTCACAAGTGACTTCCACACCTAGAAACAAGTCGTCTATGGCCAGACCCGAATACGGTATTGACTCTGCCGAGGTTATCATATTCAAGAACAATTTCTCCAACAGTTAGATACAACAAGAAAAGGTCTGAAAACCAGCTCATCTGGTTTCAGACCTTTTTCTATCTTCCCTATTCAAACACAAACTGATTGTGATAGAGTTCGGCGTAGAAGCCATTGAGTTTAAGGAGCTGGCTGTGATTGCCTTGCTCGATGACTTTTCCGTCTTTGAGGACGATGATTTCATCCGCATTGAGAATGGTTTTGAGGCGGTGGGCAATGACGAAGCTGGTCCGTCCTGCGATAATGGCCTCCATGGCCTTTTGGATTTTGGCTTCCGTTACGGTATCAACGTTAGACGTTGCTTCGTCCAAAATCAAGACCTGTGGATCTGTCAAGAGCGTACGGGCAATGGAAATCAGCTGTTTCTGACCTGTCGAGAAGACATTCTCATCATCGGTCACAAAGGTTTCATAGCCCTCTGGCAAGCTCATGATAAAGTCGTGGATATGGGTGGCACGAGCTGCGGTTTCCACCATTTCTTGCGAAATACTCTCATCACCAAAGCGGATATTGTCCGCAATAGTACCCGAGAAGAGTACCGACTCCTGCAAGACAATACCGACCTTATCCCGCAAACTATCCAAATCATATTCCCGAATATTGCGACCGTCAAAGGCCACGCTACCACCATTGACATCGTAGAAGCGGTTGATCAAGTTCATAATAGTAGTCTTACCAGATCCCGTCGGACCAACGACCGCCACCATTTTTCCCTTAGGAGCTGAAATGGACACCTTGTCCAAGACCTTCTGACCTGGCAGGTAGCCAAAGTCGATGTCCTTGATTTCAACACCTTCTTTTAATTCGGTAAATAGCGGAGCGTTTTGAGGACGAACTTCCTCAGGCTCATCAAACATTTCCTGAATACGATGAGCACCTGTGAAAGCCAACTGCAATTCTGCCCAGCTAGATGCAATCTGCATGATTGGCTGGTAATACTGTTGCGAATACTGAACAAAGGTCACGACCAGACCAAGTGCGGCAGCTGTTTCCAGCGAGCTATCATTTAGGACAATGCTGGATCCTGCAAAGATAACAATGGCAGTATTAACCAAGCTCATTCCGTTCATAAATGGAAAGAGAATCCCACCAAACAAACGTCCCTTGAAAGTTGTGCGACGAACTTCTTCATTGAGCTCCAAGAAACCATCAATAGTCTCTTCCTGCACACCCTGTACAATAATCGCTTTTTGTCCTGAAATCTTCTCATCCATGTAGGCATTGAGTTTAGACACCGCAGCCTGTTGCTTATCAGTATATTTCCGTGACAGGCGAATGATAATTACTAGGGCAATCAAGGCAACTGGCGTAGATGCAACAGTTACCAAAGCCAAGCGAGTATCCTGACGGAACATCATAATAACCATACCGATGTAAAGAGCGATATTGGTCACTACCTGAGTCAAGGACTGGTTAAAAGCATTTTGGATATTATCCAAATCACTGGTAAAACGAGAAAGAATATCTCCATCCTTGTGGCTGTCAAAGAAGGCAACTGTCAAGCGTTCCAACTTACCAAACAAACCTTTTCGCATGCGGTTGGTTGAATGAGCAACGATGCGTGTAAAGAGCAGAGTATAAATCAAGGTTGATACCACAGTTGCCACATAAGCCAACAAGAGATTGAGCATAACCCCATTAAAGTCAGTCATATCAGGCTTGAAACCTGACTGCCCCATCTGCTCTGCAGCAAAATAAGCCTGACCAATTTTCCCCATCTCTGCAATAGCATTACCCAGGAAAACAGGCGTCTTAACCTGCAAATAAGTCGCCGTCACAATGGCTAGAAAAATCACAGCAAAGGACAGCTTATAGCGTTTAAAATAAAACCAGAAAAATCTAAGTGTTTTCATCTATTCTTCCTTCCCTTTCTGTGTTTCGTAAATTTCTCGGTAGACGTCATTTGTCGCTACCAATTCTGCGTGTGTTCCTTGACCAATCAAGCGACCTTCATCAAGAACCAAAATCTTATCAGCTTTGACAACAGAAGAAATCTTCTGAGCAACGATGACCGTCGTTGTCCCCTTCAAATCATGGTTGAGGGCTTCTTGTACCAACTTCTCTGATTTGGCATCCAGGGCTGAGGTCGAATCATCTAGCACCAAGACTTTAGGATCACTAATCACCCCACGCGCAATGGACATCCGCTGTTTCTGACCACCTGAGAAGTTATTTCCACGTTCTTCTACTTGGCTCTCATAGGTATCATCCAAGCGGTCGATAAATTCTTTGGCTTGGGCAATACCTGCGGCCCGCTCCAAACGTTCCAAATCTGCACCAGGTGCACCTTGACGCAAATTGTCCGCAATGGTCCCTGAAAAGAGAATAGCTTTTTGCAAAACGATAGACACTGTATCTCTCAAGGTTTCCTGACTGATGTCTTTCAAATCACGACCGCCAATTGACACAGTCCCTTCCTGTGGATCAAACAAACGCGGAATGAGCTGGGCTAGTGTTGATTTACCCGCACCCGTTGCACCGACCACACCGACCATCTGACCAGACTCAATCTCAAAGGAGATATTTTTCAAGGTCGGCTCGGTATCATGCGGATAGGTGAAGCTAACATTGTCAAAGACAATCCGACCATCCAAGTCCTCTTTTGCACCATCTTTAAAGGTCATCGCTGGCTCTGTATCTAAAACCTCACTCAAACGTTTAATGGAAATAGCAGCACGTGAAGCCTGCATCCCCATAAAGCTAGTCATGATAATGGCAAACATGATTTGCATGAGGTAACTCATAAAGGAAGTAAAGCCCCCAACTGCTTCGATATTAGTGTCTAACATCCCTGAAACGAGATAAAGCGACACAAAAATCGCCATGTAGGAGATAAACATCATCAAAGGTTGCAAGATAGAAAAACCATAACCAATAAAGAGGTTGAGATCCAAAAGCTCATTGGATACTTCTTTAAATTTAGCGTATTGATTCTTCTCCTGTACAAAGGACTTGACCACACGGATCCCACGCAGGTTTTCCTTTGCAATGCTGTTCATCCTGTCCATCAGAGACTGGAATTTACCAAAGCGCGGTCCCATCAAGCCCATCACGACTGCCATGATTCCCATGATGATGATGACCATGAGCACGATAATCCACCAAAGTTCTGGCAAAGTGCGCACTGCCATGATAAAGGCACCAACAAAGAGCAGAGGTACCCGCATCAAGATTGTAAAGAGCATCATGACAAGGTTCTGAATTTGGTTGACGTCGTTGGTCATACGAACCACCAAATTCCCTGCGTTAAATTCCTCTACATTGGCATAAGAAAAGCTCTGAATTTTCCGAAAGGTCTTCTCACGAATATCCGCAGACACTCCCTGAGAAATCTTAGCTGCCATGATTGTATTTGTCAGACCAGCCAAGAGACCAATTCCCGCAATCAGCAAGAGGAACTTACCGACACGGACAATTTCTTCCTTATCATTGGCCAAGACAGCAGTCAATACATCCTGTAAATAACTAGGTTGCATCAAGGTCGTTGCTACGACAATAGACGTCAACAAGACCGATGCCAAGGCATACCATTTGTAACGTAAAATGGCTTCTTTAAACATGTTTTTTCTCCTTATAATTTCTAATATTTTCTTTTAATTGATCGACCACCTGTCTGATCAAATCAAATTCTTCCTTTTGAATACCTCGAAAGAGAGAATGGTGCATCTCCTCATGGAAGGATTTTAGGTGACAAATCTTGCTCCGACCTTTCTCTGTCAAGACCAACTGCTTGTAGCGTCTGTCAAACTGAGAAGGTAAAACCCGAATAAAGTCATTTTTCTCCATTCGCTTAACTAGATTGCTGGCAACGGATTTGGAAATCTTTAACTCCGCTTCAATGTCTTTGACAAAGGTTTCAACTTCAGACCGTTCTGCTATGAAACGCAGGGCCCATCCCTGTGGTCCAGCTAGGTGCTCCACATCATATTCCTTTGCAATGGTTTCACTGATTTGTTCAATCTGATTTAATAGATTCCGAAAATCTGCAATAGTATGTCCCATAATAGCTCCTTTCTACGAAAATAATTACCATGAGAACTATTATAGTTCTCTTAGGAACTATTGTCAATTATTCCGTTTGCTCTTTTCTGAAAATATTTTGTTGTTTCATCACCATTACTTACTCGAAAACTATAATATATATACTGTATAACTTATATAAGATTTTATGTATCAATTATGGTATAATATATCTAAATTACACCAACTAGAAAGGATTTTTTATGACCAAACAAACCATTGCCATCTTGGGACCCGGTTCATGGGGCACCGCCCTAGGACAAGTTCTCAACGACAACGGTCATACTGTCCGTATTTGGGGAAATGTCCCCGAACAAATCGACGAAATCAATAAAGAACATACAAATAAGCGCTATTTCAAGGATGTTATCCTAGATGAAAACATCAAAGGATATAAGGATTTGACTGAAGCCTTGGACGGTGTTGACGCGGTTCTTTTCGTTGTGCCAACCAAGGTAACACGCCTAGTTGCCAAGCAAGTCGCACAAGCTCTCAAACACAAGGTAGTTGTCATGCACGCTTCAAAAGGCTTAGAGCCTGATAGTCACAAGCGCTTGTCTGAGGTACTGGAGGAAGAAATTCCTGCTGAACTCCGTTCTGAAATCGTCGTGGTTTCAGGGCCAAGTCATGCAGAAGAGACTATCGTCCGTGATTTGACCTTGATTTCTGCAGCTTCAAAAGACTTGGAAACAGCCAGCTACGTCCAAAATCTTTTCAGCAACCACTACTTCCGACTTTATACAAATAATGATGTCATCGGTGTAGAAACAGCAGGTGCCCTTAAAAATATTATTGCTGTCGGCGCTGGCGCTTTACACGGTCTTGGTTATGGTGATAATGCCAAGGCAGCTATTATCGCTCGCGGTTTGACAGAAATCACACGTCTAGGCGTTGCTATGGGCGCAAATCCTCTGACTTACAGCGGTCTTTCTGGTGTTGGTGACTTGATTGTTACCGGTACATCTGTCCACTCCCGCAACTGGAGAGCTGGAGATCAGCTCGGTCGCGGTGAAAAACTCGAAGATGTAGAACACAATATGGGAATGGTGATTGAAGGTATTTCAACAACTAAGGCAGCCTATGAGTTGGCTCAAGAATTAGATGTTTACATGCCTATTACCCAAGCCATCTACAAGGTCATCTACCAAGGTGCAGGTATTGAAGATGCCATCAAAGAAATCATGACGGGTGAATTCCGCCATGAAAATGAATGGCATTGATTCTTATTAAACACAAAAAAATAAATTATAAAGGATTACATACTTATGAAAAAAGTTAGGAAAGCTGTTATCCCAGCTGCAGGTTTGGGAACACGTTTCTTGCCTGCTACTAAGGCTCTTGCCAAGGAAATGTTGCCAATCGTTGACAAGCCAACCATCCAATTTATCGTTGAAGAAGCCCTCCGTTCAGGTATTGAAGATATTTTGGTGGTCACTGGTAAGTCAAAACGTTCTATCGAAGATCACTTTGATTCAAACTTTGAATTGGAATACAACCTCAAAGAAAAAGGCAAGAATGATTTGTTGAAACTGGTTGATGAGACAACAGGTATTCGACTACACTTCATTCGTCAAAGCCATCCACGTGGACTTGGTGATGCCGTTCTTCAAGCTAAAGCATTTGTCGGGAACGAGCCTTTTGTTGTCATGCTCGGCGATGACTTGATGGACATCACAGATACAAAAGCTGTCCCATTGACCAAGCAACTCATGAACGACTATGAAAAAACACATGCTTCAACCATTGCTGTTATGCCTGTTCCTCATGAAGAAGTTTCTGCATACGGTGTTATCGCTCCACAAGGTGAAGGTGTCAACGGTCTCTATAGTGTGGAAACCTTTGTGGAAAAACCAAAACCAGAAGATGCTCCTTCTGACCTTGCTATTATCGGACGCTACTTACTCACTCCTGAAATCTTTGAGATCTTAGAAAACCAAAAACCAGGTGCCGGGAACGAGATTCAATTGACAGATGCCATTGATACTCTGAACAAAACGCAACGTGTTTTCGCTCGCGAATTCAAAGGCAACCGTTACGATGTTGGGGATAAGTTCGGTTTCATGAAAACTTCTATCGACTACGCCCTCCAACACCCTCAAGTAAAAGATGATTTGAAACAATACTTAATCGATCTTGGTAAAAAATTAGATACAAAGAAAAACTAGCAATCGCTAGTTTTTTTTATTACATCAAATAGAATACCCCTAGTAGAAAAACAATCAAGCCCAAATATCCAATGAAACTGTAAAAAATCTGTTTTCCTGTAAAGAGATCCTTTTCCACAAGAGGTGGAAGGAAAATCACGACCAAGCATCCTCCAATAGCTCCTCCAATATGTCCTGCCATGCTAATGGTTGGATTAAAAAGTCCCAAGACCAAGTTCAATCCCAAAAGGACCATATAACGTTGACCAAGAACCTGTAGATAAGGGCTGCGACTAAATTTCCTCAACAGTGCCATAGCGGCAAAAAGACCAAACAGCGAGGTTGAGGCACCTGCACCAACTACATCTGGTGTAAAGAAGAGAACAAAAAGATTGCCCATAATACCAGATAATAGATAGAGAAGAAAGAACCTCCGGGACCCAAAAAGCCCTTCTAATTGATACCCTAAACCAAGTAAAGTAATACCATTGAATAGAAAATGCTCCCAACCAATGTGGACAAAAATAGGCGAAACCAAGCGCCACAACTGAGTCGGATCATAACGCACTACTTCCCCGTACATACCACCAAATTCAAAAATCGTATAGGCTGTAGTGGTCTGCCCAAATCGAAATACTTGTATCAAAAGAAAAACAAGAGCCGTGACTGCCAACAAGCCATTGGTCACAGGGTAGCGCTTATCAAAAAAGTTCTTCAAAAATCAACATCTCCTTTACTGGAATATCAAATACATCTGGTTCAAAATCATAGACTTGAAAGTCTGCCAAGGTCGATACCGTCTCCCCCTGATAATCTGCTAGGTAGCGATCATAAAAACCACCTCCATAGCCCACTCGGAAACCCGCTTGATGCCAAGCTAAACCAGGAACATGGATCAACTTAACCACAGACTTATCCACAGGTTGTGAATAAGTACCAGGTTCCCAAACTCCAAACCTAGATTTCACCAAATCATCAGGATTATATTCTACAAAATCCATACGACCTTGTGAATAGGTCTTAGGGATGAAAATCTGCTTGCCATCCTTTTGAGCCTGCTCAATCAGGTAAGAAGTGTCAAACTCATGGGGCATGGAAAGGTAGGTCCCAAGCGACTTTGTGCCTTGATAGGCCTCAGAAGCAAGGAGGCGCTCCGTTAGCTGCTGACTCCATCTTGCTCGCTGGCTACTAGTCAGGGCTTTCAATCTCTGCAAGACCTCTTGCCGAATTTCTTTTTTATCCACAGGAAATCCTTTCCTTTCAGAAAAAGACTGGGAATTCCAGTCTAGTTTGCTTTCGTTTCCAAAAAATCGCTCAACTTATCCACAGCAAAGGGAAGCACTTCCTCTTTGGGGCTGAGACGAGGATTGTGAAGTGGATAAGGCGTATCCACACCCAGCCAGAACATAACACCTGGAACCTTGTTGAGCAGGTAGCCAAAGTCCTCACCCGTCATGGCAGGTGAGCAGTCAATCATCTCCACGCCCTCGACCTGTTCAAAATAAGTCATCAGTTCATCCGCCAGCTGGGGATTGTTCTCCACAGGCAGATAACCGCTAGGATTAAGCTCAATCTCCAAGTCCACTCCAAAGGACAGGGCGATTCCTTCTGCCACTTCCCGCACCCGTTTTTGCACCAAGAGGCTCATGTTCTGAGTCAAGGCCCGAATGGTCCCGTGCAGAAAGGCTGTTTCAGCAATGACATTGTTTGTCGTGCCAGCATGCATGGAACCGAAGGTCACCACTGCTCCCTCGATTGGGTCGACATTTCGACTCACCACTGACTGAACCTGGGTCACAAAGTAGCTGGCTGCCACCAAGGCGTCATTGGCGGTATGGGGAAATGCTGCGTGGCCACCCTTTCCTGTAAACCGTATCTTGACTTCACAGGTCCCAGCAAAGAGGGTCGTACGGTTGGTGGCCATTTGACCGACTTTGAGGTCTGGTCGGACATGAAGCCCATAAAATTCATCTGGTAACCAATCTCCAAAAGCCCCCGCTTCATATAGGAGCATACCACCTGCTAGATTTTCCTCCGCAGGCTGAAACAAGAAGAGAAGATTATTCCTTGGTTGCTGCTCTGCCATTTTCTCCAAAAGCCCCAAGGCAATGGTCATGTGGAAATCATGTCCGCAGGCGTGCATACGGTCTGGGTGGAGGGACTTGAAGTCCAGGCCCGTTTCCTCCACAATAGGCAGGCCGTCAATATCTGCCCGCCAGCCAATGGTCTTTTCAGGAGCAGAACCTGTCAGATAGACCAGGATACCTGTCTTCCATGTACGGACTTGGGCAAAAGAGCAATCTTCCAGCAAGTTCTCAATAGTTTCCATAAGAAAGGCATGTGTCTTGAACTCCTCCATACCCAACTCTGGAATCTGGTGGAGGGCCCGCCGTGTTGCAATTAAATCTAGCATAACTACCTCTTAGAGTGTCCGTAATGCCTCTTCCAAGGCTGTTTTTTGTTGGGTTTGCTCATCGATTTCCTTGATGATGCGGGCTGGTACACCTGCAACCACAACGTTTTCAGGCACATCTTGGGTCACAATGGCACCCGCTGCGACAACAGAGCCACTACCGATTTGCACGCCTTCGATGACAACAGCATTGGCACCGACCAAAACATTGTCACCAACACGAACTGGCTCTGCAGAAGCTGGCTCGATGACACCAGCAAGGACCGCACCTGCACCGATGTGGCTGTTCTTACCAACCGTTGCACGGCCACCGAGAATAGCACCCATGTCAATCATGGTACCTGGACCGATTTCTGCACCGATGTTGATTACTGCACCCATCATGATAACGGCATTATCACCGATTGTCACTTGATCGCGGATAATGGCACCTGGCTCAATACGGGCATTGATATTACGCTTGTCCAGCAAAGGCACAGCCGAATTGCGGCCGTCTTGCTCAACCACGTAGTCTACATTTTCAGTCAAGTTTGCCAAAAGGGGCTCGACGTCTTTCCAGTCACCGAAGAGGACATTGCCAAGCTTTGTCACTTCAGCAGGAACAGGCCCAGCCAATTCACCTTCAAAGGTCACCTTAACAGTCGTTTTTTTCACAGCATTACCAATAAAGGCAATGATTTCTTGTGCAGTCATTTTTTGTGCAGTCATAATATTTTCCAATCTAAAAATAATATTTTTACTATTATATCAAAATTTTCTGAAAATTTGGGAAGAAATGCAAAAAAATGAAAAAGAGGCCCTCAGTTCCCAATGTTATTAAGTTAACTAACCTAATAACATTGAGCAGGAGCCAAATCTTTCTCTGTTATTCATTTAATAATGTTTGTGCCTGTTCATGCACAGTTGTCATCGTTTGTTTTAGTTGATCACGAACTGTTTTTAAACTATCCAAAACAGTAGCTCGTGCTTCTTCTGGAATCACTGTCGAGTCATCCCCTAATGTCGCAAATTGTGAATCCAGTGCTGATTTTTGTTGTTCAAGCATCGTTACAATTTGCTCACGATATGGTTTTAAAGTAGTCTGTGCTTCTTCTGGTAACTGAACAATTAGCCCATCAAAGTCAGCAACATAAGAGTCCATCAATGAGTTCAATGATGTTTTATATTCTCCGATAGTCTGAATCGCATCAATCTCTGCATCTGCCAGATAAGTCACTGTTGACTCTTTTAAAGTAACAGTCGAGGATTCAGATGTAGACTCTTTAGTAGAGGATTTCGTTGTGGATGTTTGTTCCGTTGAAGAGCTTTTTGACGTTGTTTCTTCCTTACTATTAGAGCAAGCCACCAAAGTAGTAACTGTTAGAAGAGCTGAGAAAATCAGCAACCATTTCTTTTTCATTATAAAACTCCTTTTGTTTATTACTACTAGATAATATTATTTTTAAGTATGAAAGTCAAGTATATCTAGAAAACAATTTATCTTTTTAGAATATACAGCCAGTAGCCCTCTCAAATGCAGAATCATTATAAGAATCGCTAGGTTTTGATGGGATATTTCATACCATTCCTGACTAAACACTCGGATAAAGCTTAATAAGCTTGCAATAGTAATCTGCCAGATTGACTAGAAATTTTATACCGAACAAATTAGCATATTCATCTCCTAAAAATTGTTAATATCCCTAGTATGTATTACCATGCAATTTTGTAAATTTTTACAGTAAGCTACTGGGTCGACTCCATACAGCCCACTGCATAATCTCTAACCAATCCCTGTTGATTCAAGACTAGACCATGGAGAACTCCGCCGTAAACAGCTCCTCCGTCAATTCCCATTTTCCCATCTGGACTGGTCCAGATTTGACTAATGCGAAGTTGAGTTTGAAAGAGGTTATACACAGGTGTATGTCCAAAGACAATTATTTTTCCTGTGGTATTTTCAGCCTCATGGAAAGGGGTGCGTAACCAAACCTTATCATGATTATTGGTTTCACGCCAATCTGGTAAGGTCAAATCAACTCCTGCATGAACAAAAATATAGTGTTCGGTCTCCATATGATAGGGGCAAGATTTGACAAAATCAATCAGGTCCTCATATTGTTCCATCACTGCATTGGCATCCACCAGGCCATCTACCGGTGCATCCAAGGGACGCCCCAGTAAGGAATTGATAGTCGTATCTCCACCATTTCGACGATAGTGATCGTAGCGATCCAAGGGGTCACGCAGCCAAGCCAAAAACATTCGTTCATGATTCCCAGTCAGACAGATCGAACCTTTTTCTCGGACTAATTGCCAAACCAACTCTAGACAAGCCTTTGAATTTTCTCCACGGTCAATTAAATCCCCAAGAAAAATCAGCTGTTGTCGCTCTTCATCCCATTTCTTCAAAATATCGAGTAGCAGTTCAAATTTACCATGAACATCTCCAACTACAAAAAACTCTCTTTTCATAGACTCTATTCTACCATATTTAATAAGCAAAGAAAAACTGACCGTTTCCGATCAGTTTGGTTTTCTTACAAACGTGCGTTCAATTCTGCACCGAGTTCTTCAAATCCTGGCTTACCAAGAAGAGCGAACATATTTTTCTTGTAGGCTTCTACACCTGGTTGGTCAAATGGGTTAATCGCATTGAGGTAACCAGAGATAGCAATCGCCAACTCGAAGAAGTAGAAGGTGTAACCAAGTGTGAACTCATCTTGTTGTGGAAGGGTCACAAACATGTTTGGTACGCCACCATCTGTGTGGGCAAGAAGTACGCCGTCCGTTGCTTTTTTGTTTACAAAGTCAACGTCCTTACCTTGCAAGTAGCCAAGACCGTCAAGGTCCTCTGCCATGTCAGGAATCAAGATATTTTTTCTTGGTTTGTCAACACGAACCACTGTCTCAAAGATGTTGCGGTTTCCTTCTTGGATGAATTGTCCAAGAGAGTGCAAGTCTGTTGAGAAGTTAGCAGATGTTGGGTTGATACCTTTTTGGTCCTTACCTTCTGACTCACCTGCCAATTGTTTCCACCACTCGCTGAAGTATTGCAGTGATGGCTCGTAGTTAGCCAAGATTTCTGTTACATAGCCTTTTCTGTAAAGGATGTTGCGAACAGCTGCATATTGGTATGCTTCATTTTCAGCAATTTTATCAGATGTATAGGTCTTGCGAGCAGCATTTGCACCTTCCATAAGGGCATCAATATCCGCACCAGCTGCCGCGATTGGCAAAAGACCAACTGCAGTCAAGACTGAGAAACGGCCACCGACGTCATCTGGAACAACAAAGGTTTCCCAACCATTTGCGTCCGCTTCAACCTTAACAGCACCTTTTGCCTTGTCAGTTGTCGCATAGATACGCTTGTTAGCTTCTTCTTGACCGTATTTCTTCACAAGCAATTCTTTGAAGACGCGGAAAGCAATGGCAGGCTCAGTTGTTGTACCTGATTTAGAAATCACGTTAACTGAGAAATCCTTGTCTGCCACGTAGTCTACCAGGTCTGCAAGGTAGCTTGATGAGATTGAGTTTCCAGCGTAAAGGATTTGCGGAGCTTTGCGCTCTTCACGTGTTTGCAAGTTTACAAAGGCATTGCTCAAGAAATCAATAGCTGCTTTAGCACCAAGGTAAGAACCACCGATACCGATAACCACCAAAACTTCACTTTCATTTTGGATTTTAGCTGCTGCTTCCTTGATACGAGCAAACTCTTCTTTGTCGTAGTTTTCTGGCAAATCCAACCAGCCAATAAAGTCGTTACCAGGACCTGTTCCTTGACGGAGCATTTGGTCTGCAAGGGTAACTTGTGGTTGCATGTATTCTACTTCCTGAGCTCCAACGAATTGGCCCAAGACTTTTGAATAATCAAATGTAATATGTGTCATGTTTTTCCTCCATTTATGTACCATAATATGATAACGCTTTATCATATTTTTTTCAAGAAATTTATCAATTTTCATTTATTTTCATGAAATATGTTGTATAAATCTTAATTTTTGTGAAAATCTAACGAAATTTTCGCGTTTGTAATAATCCTCCAAAGTCTCTCCCGACTGGGTTACTGTAATCCATTTCGGGAAAATCTTAGATAGTAGGTAAAGCGGAATGAGGGCAGGATACCAAATGAACATGACTTCAAAGATGAACCGGTTGTTGTTGCCTCTTGAAATATAACGTTGGCGGTATTCTTCTTTGAGAGAAGGGTGGGGAATATAGATATGAAATGGCACACCACCGCGTATAGACATGGCCAGCAACATTCTCATCAGAAAATTCAGCGCTACTAGGACTGTCTTCCCTTGTCTATGAAGAGTGTAGGCCTTATTGACATAGATTGTTTTATAGCGTTTATCCTTCAGTGGACGTTTGATGGATTTTCGCTCCTCTTTCGTTAAATGACGAACACTGCTATTATCGTACTTAATGTCGGACATTTCTAAGTCCACAACATCTGTATATTTCTTAGCAAGTGTTGTTTTTCCCATACCTGGAAAGGCAAATAAAAACATAGGCTTTCCTCCTTATTCCTCAGTAGAATAGCAGAGCATCCAAAAAGTTTTCTTAAGTTGCCCCTATCTTGCCCCTCATTTCTAAAAATAAGATAAGAAAAACCTCTGAAAGCTTGATTTCAAAGGATTTTTAGATTATACGCAAAAAGAGCACACACTCGACCTCGCTTAGGGCTGCTGGATTCCTCCCCTGACCCGCTTCACGCACGAATGTTGCTCCGTTTATTATTATAACACAATTTGGTCAGAGTGCAAGTGGGGACCTAACAAGATGGATTGTCTGCATGGTCCTCTTGGGCTTTCATGATAAGTTTAGCAGCCTTCTGACTTTCTCTGCGTTGTCTAAAAAAATCTTGCATGATATTGGCACATTCCGCTTCTAAAATACCTGTTTCTACCTTGACACGATGGTTGAGCCGCTCATCTGTCAGAATGTCATAGAGGCTCCCTGCAGCTCCAAACTTTTTGTTGGTTGCTCCATAGATGACCTGCGGAATGCGTGCTAGGCCAATAGCTCCGCTACACATCACACAAGGTTCAATCGTCACAAAAAGGGTCGAATCAAGCAAGCGCCAATTCCCCTCAACATTGTTAGCCTCTTGGATTGCCATAATCTCAGCGTGCATGATTGCCTGATTGAGTTCCTCACGCGCATTATGCCCTCTGCCAATAATCTGACCATCCTTGACAATCACACAACCAATTGGAATCTCATCCTTTTCTAGCGATTTTCTAGCTTCCTGCAATGCTTGAGTCATAAAATACTCTTTTTCTTCATGTGTATAGTTCATAAATCTATTATAGCACAGCCCTGATAACAGTTCAAAATCACTTCTTTATTTCTCTGCTATCAAAACTAATCTAACACTACTTCTTCCTTGTCACACATTTCTTTCAAAACTCTGCCCCTCTATTAACTTAAAAATATAAAAATACCTCTAACTTAAAAATATAAAAATACCTCCTCATTCGAGAAGGTAGGGGGAGCAATATTGATATTTACAAATGTTAATATATCATTTATTGTCTATGTTGTCAAGAAAATTTTTAAAAAAATTCAAAAACAGCCTCGAAAGGCTGTCTCTGACATTTTCTATTACAATTCACCAACTAATTTCACAACATTTTCTACTGTGAAGCCGTAGTTGTCAATAACTGTTTGAGCTGGAGCTGAGGCACCGAATGTGTCGATACCAAGGACTTTACCGTCAAGACCGACATACTTGTACCAACTTTGAGTTGCACCCATTTCAATTGCCAAGCGACGACGGATAGCATTTGGGAGGATTTCTTCCTTGTAGGCAGCATCTTGGGCATCGAAGAGTTCAGTTGATGGCACAGAAACCACACGAACCTTAGTGCCTGCTGCTTCTAGTTCTTTGGCAGCTTTAACAGCCAAGTTCACTTCTGAACCAGATGCAAGAAGGATAGTATCAAAGCCTGCTGCTTCATATACAACATAAGCCCCTTTTGCAACCTTGTCAAAGTCTGTTCCTTCTTCAACTGTCAAGTTTTGACGAGTGAGAACAAGGGCTGATGGTGTAGACTTGCTGGTCAATGACAAGTACCAAGCTGCCTGTGTTTCACGCGCATCTGCTGGACGGAAAACGTTGAGGTTTGGCATAGCACGAAGTCCTGCCAAGTGCTCAATCGGCTCGTGAGTTGGACCATCTTCACCGACTGCGATTGAGTCATGAGTGAAGACATAAGTCACAGGAAGACCTTGAAGGGCTGACAAACGAACTGCTGCTTTCACATAGTCTGAGAAGACGAAGAAGGTACCACCATAGACACGAAGTCCACCGTGGGCTGCCATACCGTTCAGGATAGTACCCATAGCAAATTCACGCACACCAAACTGGATATTGCGGTTGAGTGGATTTACTGAATCTTGCAAACCATCTTCCTTGATATAGGTCATGTTTGAGTGAGCCAAGTCAGCTGAACCTCCAAGGAAGGTTGGCAAAACTTTAGCCGCTGCGTTGAGGGCATCTTGTGATGAGTTACGAGTTGCTTGTGAGAAGCCATTTTCGTAAACTGGGAAGTCTTCTGGCTTGATTTCAACTACGTCACGGCCTTCCAAGATAGCTGTTACTTCAGCTGCTAATTCTGGATGAGCTACTTTGTAGTCTTCAACTAATTTCACCCAAGCATCGTAGGCTGCTGCACCGCGGTCTGCTACGTTTGCCTTGAAGTCTGCATAGACTTCAGCTGGAATTTCAAATGGACCATAGTTCCAATCAAGCGCCTTACGAGTTGCTTCTGTTTCTTCTGCACCAAGTGGAGCACCGTGAACGGCATTTGTACCTTGTTTGTTTGGTGAACCATGACCGATAACAGTCTTGATTTCGATAAGAGATGGCTTACCAGCTGCTTTTGCCTTTTCAATAGCAGCAAAGATGGCATCTACATCTGTACCGTCTGTTACGAGGTCTGTATGCCAGCCATAAGCATTGTAACGGGCACGTACATCTTCTGTGAAGGAGTCTTTTGTTTCGCCATCCAAGTTGATGTCATTTGAATCGTAAAGAACGATGAGTTTTTCTAATTTTTGAAGACCTGCGTAAGAAGCCGCTTCTGCAGAAACACCTTCCATCAAGTCGCCATCACCACAGATTACGTAAGTATAGTGGTCAAAGATTGGGAAACCATCACGGTTGTACTTAGCTGCAAGGAAACGCTCTGCTTGCGCAAAACCTGTCGCAGTTGAGATACCTTGTCCAAGAGGACCTGTTGTTGCATCTACACCTGCTGTGTGACCAAATTCTGGGTGACCTGGTGTTTTTGAACCCCATTGACGGAAGTTCTTGATTTCATCCATAGTGACATCTTCAAATCCTGACAAATGAAGAAGTCCGTAGAGGAGCATTGACCCATGACCTGCTGATAAGATAAAGCGGTCACGGTTCACCCAGTTTGGCTGAGCTGGATTGATACGGAGTTCTTTAGTAAAAAGGCTATAAGCCATTGGAGCCGCACCCATGACGACACCTGGGTGACCTGATTTTGATTTTTCGATGGCATCAATACCAAGGAAACGAATCGCATTGACTGAAAGATTTGACATGTTTTTCTCCTTTTTTAAAGTCATGAATTTATTATACCATAAAGCGTTTTCTATGTCTGTTTGAAATGAAGTAAGAAGCAAATTATCCGTAGAAAAGAGGCAGGACTTTCGTCCCGCCCTTGGAGTGAACAGTAGTAATTCGCACATTTCATACTTTATCAGAGTTTATAGTACCTCTCCTCGTCTCTATGGAGCAAGAGAGTTCTAAATCTTATAACAAAGCCTTAAATTGAATATTTGAGTCTTCTAAGAAGCAATCATCAAAGCCACGTGGGTGGTGATATTCAATACGGTCCTTGTCCATCGGATAAGTATACTTGCCACCAACTTCCCAGATGAATGGATGGAAATCATATTGCAAGCGTTCCTTACGCATTTTCCAGAGCTGCAAGATTTCATCTGTTGACGCCATGAAGTTAGACCAGATGTCATAGTGAACAGGGATGATTACCTTAGCACGCAAGTTTTCTGCCATACGGAGAAGGTCGATTGAGGTCATCTTGTCTTGGATACCGATTGGGTTATCACCGTAGTTGTTGATAGCAACGTCGATGTTGAAGTCGCGACCGTGTTTTGCAAAGTAGTTTGAGAAGTGGGAGTCTGCACCGTGGTAGATGGTTCCGCCAGGTGTTTCAAAGACATAGTTGACTGCCTTGCGAGCCATGAGTTCATCTGTCACAGGAAGTCCTGCTAATTTACCACCATTTTCGTCATAACCTTCGATGGGAAGTGTCACCAAGCAAGTACGGTCGAAGGATTCTACAGCGTGGACCTTGATGTCTTTGAATTCAAAGCTATCACCTGGTGCGATGCGGATAATACGGTCAGCAGGCACACCCCATTTTTCCCAGATGTCGCCACTTTCAACTGGTCCTACAAATTTGACATGGTCCAACTTTGGATTGTTGATGATGGCAGCGGCTGTGCTGATGTCCATGTGGTCACTGTGGACGTGCGATACTAGGTAATAGTCCAATTCATTGATGGCAAATGGGTCGATAACCATTGGCTGCACACGCAAGTTTGGTTGCAATTTGCGCACACCTGCCATGTTAGCCATCTGGTGTCCCCAAACCATATCTTTCACTTTTTTAGTGGATTTTCCACGTGATGACCAAAGGTCCATGACCACGTTCGCACCACCTGGTGTTTTAATCCAGACACCACAGTTTCCAAGCCACCACATAGCAAAGTTGCCTTCTGGCACTACTTCTTCTTCAATTTCTTCATTGAGCCAAGTTCCCCATTCTGGGAAGGTTGAAAGAATCCAGGATTCTCTTGTAATATCTTGAACTTTAGCCATTTTCCATTCCTCCTATAAGGTACGTTTCTATGCTTCTAGTATATGCTCCAAAGGCAACAAAAAAAAGACCAAATAAAACACAGGCTTGTGTTCACACTTGGACTTTACCCTAATACAGATCTGTTTCAATATCTTGACTGGATAAATTGGTTAATAATTCATTGGTAATCAGTTTTTGTAGCCGTTGTTTGAGTTCTCGAGCGGTCCTTCCGTCTGCGATATATCCCGACAAAAGCTTGTCTAGTTCTACTGCAAAAACTTGTTTTTCATCTGCCAAACTACGATATTTTGCAAAATGAGTCATGTTTAGCACATCATCAAAATCTAAAATGGGGTGAACCTGAACCAAAGGGAAATCCGTTTCCAACCCATCGCTGGTTGTAATCAAGAAATCAACCTCTAGTAAGTCTTCGACACTCTTGAATTGTTCAGTGGTAAAGACGGCGCCAATCTTCTTATCTGGCAAATGATGCTGGCATTGTTTATAAAGTAAGCGTTGGACTGACACCCCTTCATCACAGATTAAATAGACAATCTGTGTCTGTGCCTTGCGCGTCCCACTACGTCGAATAGCACCTCCTAGATGAATCGTCAAATAGGCAATATCTCCATCGGATAACTCAATCTGCCACTCCTCCTCCAAAATCTTTCCAGAAACCCGTGTCATAGCAAACAGGGTGCCGTATTTATCTTGGATTTGTTGGACCATTGGATTTTTAGATAGGATGCCGTAGGTTTTTCTGAACAACAGAGCCTTGCAATGTGCCAAGAGATGTTTGGCTAATTCATCTGGATTTTCCAATTCAAATGGTGAATGTATCTCAAAATGATGAATAAATCGCTCTACCACACGCTTCAAGTCAATGAAATCTTGGCTGAATACATGAACATCGCTATCCTTTCGATAGGATAGAAGTAGAATGGCAATCAAGGAGATTTCTATTTCATCCAATTTCAAATCAAAGGTTTGCAACAAGGCATCTTTCAATTCCTGAGCAACTCGGTACTCGATACGCTCTCGAACTTGTTCAAATTCTTTGAGAATGGCTCGTTCTTCCAAGTCATCCAGCTCCATATTGCGATAGCTAAGGAGCAAGAAAGGCAATACTTTGAGCATAAACTCGATCTCGTAACGATTGATTTTCTTGCCCAGTTTCTTTTCTAGCTGCGATACTTGTCCCTGTAAAAATTGTGCCATTTCTTCGGAGAAGAGCAACTGACACCCTACCAACTCAAATAACTTATCTTCTAGAACCTGCAAAAAACCTTTATTGGCGTCCAAGAAGATGGTATAGAGAAGCGAGTGGACATATTGGATTTTATTTAAAGGGTGACAAACCAGACTATAGCCCTGACTCTTAGATACATAGAGGGTCATCTTGTATTGTTCTTGAGCCAACTGGGTTCGAATTTCATTCAAATCATTTAAGACCGTATTACGAGAGACTTCTGTCAACTCCATTAGCCGTTCAATGGTCACTCTTTCTGGTGTGATACAGATATATACCAACATCAGCTGAATGCGCTCAGGCATGCTCATGACATAGGTGTACGAATCAATGGAATCGAGAAGATCTCGACAGGCTAGTTTTTGCGCTTCGGTAAGTCGAATACCGATGCGAGGTAAACTTTCGATACTCTCTACAGTTGTTGGTAGGGCATCATTGATTTTTTCTAGATGATAATAGATTTTTCGACGTGATTGTTGCAAGCCCTTGGAAATAGCCATGATTGTCTCAGGTTCCTGCAGACCAATCAGGTACCTCAGTAGAGCGCAACTACTCTTATCTAATAACAAGATTCTCCTCCTCTTTCCCCCGTCCCGTTACTATCTTAACATAATTATATTAGATATTCTAATAATTATTAAAATTCATCTGATTATTACTTGTTTTATGTTGCATAAATATCTTTAGTTAGAATTAATAGATGCTTTTAATAATTTCTACTCGGGTAACCAGTTCTCCGTGCATGTTATCTATCCGAAGGGCAACATTTTTCAAATATACACAGGCACCAATAGCAATGGTTTTCTCCTCTTCATTGAGTTTTCGTGTCACAAAATCTCTCAAAGTCTCGCTACCTTCACTTGGAATTTTTACTCGTGCGATGATATTAGCCACTTTTACTTTCTGGCTGGCACGCATGATAATATTATTGGAATCATCAAACTGAGTGAAGAGGTATTTTCTAACTGCAAATAGGATGGCGACCGAAATGATTCCAATCAAGTAATCACTACTAGAACCATGCTCTACAATCAGTTGGCGAGCAATGGCAACCAGGAGTACCTCAATCACGGTGCTAGGTGACTGTTTGCAAAGCATTTTGATAAATTCGACTCCGACCGCCAAGGTCATTGCACGACTCAGAAAATTTTGAATAAACGTATCCGCTTGAATATCACCAGCTAATGAGCTGAGCAGGTCTGCAAAGAGAAGCGTTGATAAGGCTAAAAGGGCTAAGCCAAGTATGGCAGATAAAATCAATTCTAAATAGTAGGCTGTTTCTGTCAGACTATCCTGTAAAAATTTCCTCATCTTTCTCCTCATCAAAAGGGAAAAAGCAGTTCTCCTTTTTGGGGAGTCTGCTACTTTTCCCTACTGTTTTTTCACACAAGAACTTAATGTTCATCACCCTTTTGTCCATAGTAGGCATTGGGACCATGTTTACGGAGGTAGTGCTTGTCCATGATATAGCTTGGTGCTGGCTCCACCCGTGGATTGATTTGTTCGGTGTAGCGGTTCATCCGAGCCACTTCCTCAAGGACAACGCTATGGTAAACTGCCTGAGCAGGATCCTTGCCCCAGGTAAATGGTCCATGATTGCGGACAACAATTCCTGGAACGGCAACTGGGTCGATACCACGACGCTCGAATTCCTCGATGATAACTGCACCTGTTTCTTTTTCATAGGCAGAGTTTACTTCCTCAGCTGTCAAAGAACGGGCACACGGTACCGGACCGTAGAAATAGTCCGCATGAGTTGTCCCATAGAATGGAATGTCACGACCAGCCTGAGCCCAACCCACTGCTTCTGTCGAATGGGTATGTACAACAGCATGGACATTCGGCCAAGCCTTGTAGAGGGCAACGTGGGTCGCCAAATCAGATGAAGGATTAAGATCACCTTCCACTACATTTCCATCCAAGTCCGTAACGACCATGTTTGCTGGGGACAATTTTTCATAGTCCACACCAGAAGGCTTGATGACGATGCGACCAAGTTCACGGCAGACTTCTGATACGTTGCCCCAGGTAAATTTGACGAGCCCATGAGCAGGTAGGGCGACGTTGGCTTCATAAACCCGTTGACGCATTTCCTGTAAATCTTTTGGCATTAGTTCAACCCCGCTTTCTCAATCAATGGATAGAGGAAATCTTGTGCCTCCTTGATAGCTGCTCGTGTTTCCTCAACCGTTTCGCAGTTTTCAGACCACATCTCAATCAAGAATGGACCTTGGTAATTGGTCTTTTTCAATACTGCAAACATATTGTCCCAGTCCACACAGCCCTGACCGAATGGAACATCACGGAATTGCCCCTTGGAGTTCTCGGTTACCGCATAGGTATCTTTCAAGTGAAGAGCTGCGATGGAACGGTGTCCCAGGTAAAATTCGCTGTAAATGTCATTGTGCCAAGCAGACACATTTCCAGTATCTGGATAGACAAAGAGATAAGGCGAGTCGATTTCTTTTTCAACGGCTAGGTATTTTTCAATGGAGTTGATAAATGGATCATCCATAATCTCAATAGCCAACATGACCTGAGCCTGTTCTGCCCAGTCGCAAGCCTGACGGAGATTTTTTATAAAACGCTCTCTAGTTTCAGGCGATTTTTCTTCATAGTAAACGTCGTAGCCAGCCAACTGGATGACACGAACGCCAAGGTCCTGAGCCAGTTCGATACACTGTTTCATGGTTTCCAAAGACTTAGCTTCAAGAGCAGGATCATTGGAACCTAGCGGGTAGCGACGGTGACCAGAGAAGCAAATAGTCGGAATGCGGACACCTGTTTCATAGATGGATTTGACCAGCTCCAAACGCTCTTCCTTGGTCCACTCCAAACGAGCCAAACGTGCATCGCTCTCATCCACCGACATTTCCACAAAGTCGAAACCTAATTCTTTGGCAAACTCCAAACGTTCCTTCCATGTGAAGTGTTTGGGCGTTGCCTTTTCATATATTCCGATTGGTCGTGCCATAGGCCTTACCCCCAGATACGACGGATTTCGTCTTTAAATTCACGCGCCGCAGCTGCTGGATCCGCCGCTTCTGTAATACCGCGACCTGCGATAAAGGTGAAGACATCTACTCCCTCAAAGAGTTTAAGGGTATCAACGTCCAAACCACCAGTTACAGAAACACGGAAGCCCATGTCAACCAATTTTTTCACTTTATTGAGGTCTTTTTCGCCCCAAGTTTCGCCAGCAAGGAGGGCGTCGCGTGATTGGTGGTAAATCGCTTGAGAAATACCTGCGTCCAACCAGAGTTGAGCCTGTTCATAAGTCCAGTCACCATAGAGTTCGATTTGGATTTCACCCTTGTCACCACGTACTTCCTTGATAGCCTTCAAAGCAGCTTCCATAGTTGGAATAGTTGCAGAACAGATACAAGTCATCCAGTCCGCACCACGAACGGCATTGTTTTTGGCAACCGTACCACCCGCATCCGCACACTTGGTATCTGCAACGATAATTTTGTCTGGGAAGAGGCTGCGAAGCACTTCTACCAACTCGCTACCAACTTGAAGCAAACAAACGGTACCCGCCTCGATAACATCCACTTCATGACCAACGGAGACAGCTGCTTTAATCGCTCCCTGCAAGTCTGAATGGTCAAGGGCAACTTGTAAATTTGGAATATGTTTCATGTTTTTTCTCCTAACTTTCTAAATCTAAACCTTCTAGGTAAGGACTGGTTTTGGACTCTTCCACCATTGCCAAGACTTCCTCAGGAGTTTGACAAGCAATCAAACGCTCAATGGAATTTTCCAATTCAAAGAGGGCAATAATTTGTGGAATAGCTACAGATGTATGAATCTTTGGATCGGTAGCTGCAAGAGTGAGCAGAACAGACACTTCTTTCCCATCTGAGAAGACGACTGGTTTTGTCAAGGTAATCAAAGCAAAGGAATCCTTCAAGACGCCAACACCTGCTTGGGCGTGAGGCATAGCCATACCAGGCATGAGCACATAGTAGGGACCATATTCTTCTGTCGATGCAATGATGGCATCATAGTATTCTTCTGTCGCAGCACCACTGTCAATCAGCGGTTCAACAGCCTTGTGAACAGCCTCCTGCCAGGTTTCCGCTGTCAATCCCAAGCGAATGGAATTATTTTCTGTAAATGATTTTTGTAAATTCATAGTTTTTCCCTTCTACACGCTATATGAAAGGGGGAGGGAAACTCCCTACCCCTAACGGCTATTTATAGCACTGCTTGTAATTTTGTTTTGATTTCGTTGTCGTCCATGAGGTTGTCAAGACCAACCAAGTGACCTTTCGTGCGACCTTCCAACTCAGAAATCAAGTGGTTAGAGGCTACGACAATATCATATCCTGCCGCCAAACCTTTTGCTTCACCAACTGAGCAGGAAGCTGATTGAAAATCTGTTACGCCGAGTTGACGAAGGGCGTTTTCTACCTTCATCTTGATGACCATAGATGAGCCCATGCCATTTCCACAGGCTGTTAAAACTTTAACCATAATTTCACTCCTATTTTATTTTTAATACATTATGTTCTGATTTTACAGACCAAGGATACTATTCTGCTTGTGCCTCGCCACGATAGTATGCTTCCTTATCTTTTGCTTTCGCAAATTGAAGTTGCGGAATAGCCAATAAGAAGAGGCAGACAAGAACATAACCAGCAATACCGAGGTACTTAAATGCAAGTCCAAATGGTAACCATGGCACTTCAAAGTCAATGTTTCCGTGGTAACCACCGCTCAATTCAAGCAAGCCAACGCAGACTGCACCAAGAGCAACTTGAAGGATACCTGAGATGAAGGAAAGGATGGCTGCGGCTTTCCAACCACCACGTTTATCAGCGTACACTGCAATCGCTGCGTTATCAAAGAATACAGGTACGAAACCAGTGATGATGAGGATTGGACTCTTGAAGACAATCAAGAGAACGATTGTAATCAACTGACCGATTAAACCGAAGGCAAAACCTGAAAGAACTGCGTTAGATGAACCAAAGCCGTAAGAAGCTGCAACGTCCACCGCTGGGAATGAACCTGGAAGCAATTTGCTTGAGATACCTTGGAAGGCATTCGTCAATTCTGCTACGAACATGCGGACGCCTTGCATCAAAATGAAAAGATATACTGAGAAGGTGAAGGCTGTTTGTAAAACATACATGAAGAAATCTTGTTTAGCTGGGTTGTATGGAGCACCTGAAGTGATAACTTCTGGATTTGCCATGATTTCTGGACCCAAGATGAACAAAATCACACCGAAGAACACAAGCATCAAGGTTGCTGAAGCAACAACTGTATCGTGGAAGATGTTGAGGAAGCTAGGCAACTTCAAGTTATCCAAATTTTCTTCTTTTTTACCAAGTTTTGGTGCAATCTTATCGACAAACCAGATAGCGAATTGTTGTTGATGACCGATGGCAAATCCACCGCCACCTGTCAATCGTTGGGTTGGTTCAACTGTCATATTTGAGCTGACTGCCCAGTAAATACCACAGATGATACCAATCGCTGCTGTACCGAATTGGTTACGAAGAGCTGGGATGAGGAAGAGCACCATCAATGAGACTGTTGCTGCTTGTTGTACCATGATGTGTCCAGTGATGAACAGAGTACGTACTTTGGTAACCTTACGTAGTGCCACCAAGAGGATGTTGACACCGAAACCAATCAATAGTGCTGTAGTGGCTGCTGATACGAAATCAGGGAACTCCTCAGCAATTTTCCCATTTGCTGCTGCAAGACCGAAGTAAGGGTCAATAACTGCCGCATCAATTTGGAACTTATAGTTCAAAGCCGCCAAAATCGGACGAAAGGTTGTTACTAAACCACCGGCTGCTACGTTCAAAATCATATAGCCAACTGTCGCTTTGATAAACCCTGCAAAAACATCATGAGGTTTTTTCTTTAGGAGAGCATAGCCCACCAATACTAAAAGACCTACGAAGAAGGCTGGATTCTGCAGGATATTCTGTGAGAACCAGTTTAATGGGGTTTGAAGGAAATCCATTTTTCATTCTCCTTTTTGAAATGATTTTTATGGTTTAATTATAATTTATGTAAGCGGAAACAAAAAGACCAAATAAAACACAGGCTTGTGTTCACTATTGGACTATTTCCGAACTTTAATGGCTGATTTAATCAGAATTTCTCCCTATCGTTCACCAGCCCATTTATTCCAATAATCAATAAATAGACGTTATTTTACCTAAAAAATTAGAAGAACTTCAAAAAAACATGAAAGAAGAGGTTGGTTTAAAACCAACCTCTTCTAGAGGGAAGTGATACTCTCAACCCTTGTATTTATAAGAGATTCACAAGGTTTTGAGTAGTGCTCCACTGGAGAGCCAAATATTATTATTCTTCCGATTTTTTCTTTCTTCCTTGCGCAGCAACTGTCAATCCAAGTCCAGCAAGTCCGAGACCTAGAAGTGCCAAATCGCTTTGTCGGTCACCCGTAATCGGCAGACTCACCTTGCTTGCAGCACTTGTCGCTTGTCCAGATGCTTGAGCAGTAGTAGAAAGACTCGGTTTTTCAGCCTCTTTCTTAGCCTCCATACTGCCTTTCACAACAATACGTGTTTCACTATCAACAACTGTTTCTGATAACAAATTAGTAGCAACTACCTTACCATCAATCAAGACATCCTGATAAACCAGAACTTTCTTACCAGTTTTGCCTTCTTGAAGGACATGAGATTGATCGGTAGAGAGACTTGCATCATAGCGAATTTCCTCTACAATAGGAAGAATTTTTTCTTCTGTACGTTCCTTGGTAGTAAAGTCTAGACTTGGTTTTTCTTCAGCAGTAGGCGCTGTATCTGGAACTGCCGTAGTGATGTAAGGCAAACGAATCACCGTTGCAGTCAAAGGTGCAAGTACAACTGCATCATCTGTCAATGTCACACCTACCAAATCAGTCAGCGCTGCTATTCCAGCCCGCTTACCATCGACCAGCACTTGACCCTTCAGCAATTCTTTGTAACTATCAGAAAGAACAAAACTGCGCTCCTTGCTGTCTGCGTTGACAAAGACAGCATAGTGGTCCCCATTGCTTGCAATGGTTTGATAGGCAATGACCACATCATTTTTGGCAATACCATTTTGACCTGGAATTGAAATCAAGCTAACTTTCTGTTCAACTTCTTCTTTTGTTCCCAAACGGAAGGCATCTGTAGATTTGCGCAAGGCAATCAATCCTTTTGTAAAGGCCTGAGTACGGGTATTCTCTGGATAGAGCGCCTCATCTGTCGCTTTGGTCCAGTCAAACTTGTTGACTGCATCAGATGAATCGTAAGAATCATGAATGTAGTATGGATAGTCAAATGGCGTTCCATCTGCATTGGTCAACAAATGCGCCTTGTTTGGTACCTTGTCCTCTGTAACTGGGTTCTTGTAATCAGGATGGCGGAACTGTTTGGTCCGTCCATACTCCTGACCAGAATGGATAAACGGTGTCCCTTGAGCAGTCAAGACTAGCAAATTACCCAATCGTTGACGTTGGTGAATTTCAGTATAGTTTTCAGCAACTGACGGATCCTTCTTGATGGACTGAGCGATAATATCAAAGAGGGTCAAGTTATCATGCGCAGCAATATATTGGATCACATCTCCTGGATCGTCTGCCAAGAAGTTGCCTGGTTGTGCCTTGATGTTATTGAAGACAGACTCAACACTCTTAGCACCGCCTGTGATAAAGGCTGGCTGACCTTCGTTTGGATAACCCGATTTAAGTGTATTGCGAATGTCATCTGAGAATACCGCAACCGTATCTGTTGAACTCATCCAGTCTTGGTCCGCTGGCTGAACAGGCTGATTGGCATCACCTGTAAAGGTTCTCCATCCTTCACCAAGCATAATAATGTTTGGATTGAGTTTTTGAGCTTCAGTAAAGGCCAGCTCAATTGCTTCGGCATCATGGTCCCCCATCATATCGAAACGGAAACCATCTACCTTAAACTCGTCCACAAGATACTTGATGGAATCAACTAAGACACGACGGCTCATGTAGTGAGTGGTTCCCAGACGACCACCACCAAAGCTTGATTTAGCCGTACCATCTGCCTCCATGAAGTGATAATAGTTTGGTTCCAAATCTTCAAATAAGAAAGTCTTAGAAGTGTGATTATACACCACATCCAAAATCACACCCATGCCTTGTTTGTGAATTTCATTGACCAGGTTTTTGAACTCTTCGATGCGTTTCATTGGATCTGTCGGATCTGTAGAATACATACCTGTAAAGGCAAAGTAGCTCTGTGGATCATAACCCCAGTTATAGTTACTGTTGCTTGATGCATACTCACTGAGACGCTCTGCATTTTTCAATTCATTGACAAAATAGTAGCTCATAACTGGGAGCAGTTGAATATGGGTCACACCCAGTTCTTTTAGGTAGCTGAGACGTTCTGCAAAGGCCGCAAAGGTACCGAACTGAGCTGTCAATTCATCAGAAATAGCAGGATCGGATGTGAAGTCACGAACATGTGCTTCATAGATAATCGCATCTTCACGCTGATTGAAGTTAGGAATTGTGGCATAGTCCAAACCACTTGGACCAACTTCTGATGGATCCACAATCGCAGCTTTTGCAATACGATAAGATGGATCTGTATCTGCCAAATCACTATTCCACTCCGCTAAAGATTTAGCATATGGATCTAAAACAAGAACAGCTTGATCCCCACGAGTGATTTCATAATGGTAGTAGTAACCACGATAGTCCGAAATACCAAGACCTGATTGACCATTCAATTCAAGATCCCATTGTCCTTTATCGCCCTTGGTCATGGCTAATTTACCGACCACCTTAGATTGGTCATCCTTATCATAAAGAACAACTGCTACACTGTCTGCACTTGGAGACCAGAGAGTCATATCAACGACACTACCAGCCTGACTCACACGCGCACCAAGCTCCCCATCATAAGCATAGAGCTCATCCTTCAATTGCCAGCTCATAGTCGTTGTGAATCTATCATTGCCATATTTGAGGGTATAGCCCGCATTTTCTTGGTTGAAATCCCCGAGGACTCGCACCTTGTTGCTAGTAAGATCCAAGACAAGGTCCGTCACAGCAACTGTCTGACCATTTTTATCTGTTACAGACAATTTCTCCAAGATGCTATCCTTATCAGCACCTTCCAGCGTTGTAAAGGCTGCTTCTAAAGCTGTTAAGCTAACATGAGAAACACCTGTCACACGGACATTATTGACAAAATAAGGGTTGGTGTAAATAGTCGCATCATCATCCTTAAGGAAGATTTGTGTCTGATTTTTCAAATCTTTAAAGCTATAATCTTTCTGCTGAATCTTCACATCATCTCCTGACTTGCTTTCATCCAATAGCAGGAAGCCAATGGAACTTGGTAAATCTGTCAATTTGACATCAATATAGGCACCGTACTTGCCTTGGTTTTCAAAATCAATACCATTTGGCCAGTCACCCAAGGCAACATCAGTCACATCTCCCCAGATCCAGAGACCTTTTTGGTCATAATTGCCATCGGTACGGAAGTAATTGATACGGATGTAGCCTTTTTTAAGCGGTTGATAGAGGCTGAGTTGGTAGTTTTCATCAAACCAAGCTTCATTCATCTTGGTGCTAATCCGTTCAATGGTCTTGTCACCTGTGATGTTCTCACCAGAAGTGTTATTAATCAACAGACTAATCTTGCTGGCTGTTTCATCTTTCATCTTGATGTCCAGATAATAGCCATAGTCATCCTGTTTAGCCGTGCTGAAATTGGTTGCTCCTGTTGGCCAAGCACCAACATCTGACGATGGTTTTTCGACATCATCCCATGTCCATAAACCTAAGCTAGATAAATTATCAGATGGTAGAGTTTTAAAGTGAACACGGAAGTAGCCTGCTTCAATGGGTTCTTCAGTTGCTCCTTGCACACTTGCATTGACGATGTCACCTGCTTGAGTCTGAAGGAGCATGGTGCCACCTTGACCGATTGTTGGAAGTTCGACTTGAACAACCCATTTACCGTCTTTCTCGATAGCTTGATAAGATTTTCCTGTGTAGGCATCTGTGACCACTACATCCTTACCAGATACTTCAATTGCCATTTCCTTGCTCTCGGTATTGGTTGAGAAGACAAGATAGGCAGCTTGATCTTGGTAACTGCGTTTGCTGATAAGCCAACCTTGGCTATCATTTCCAGCAAGTGTGCTTGTATCACCACGTGAGAGCAATGTTGAATTGGCATTACGGAAAGCCAGCAATTTCTGATAATGGTCTGTGATGTCACTAGTCTCTACCTTGCTCCAATCGAAATCGTACCGGTTGTCATAAACTGGCCAGTTGTTTTGTCCAGATTGACCTAATTCTTCACCATAGTAGATGACTGGCTGACCTTTAGCAGTAATCAAGAGACTGGCAGCCAATTTCAGTTTGTCCAGATTTCCTTCTTTTTCTGCGCCACCGAGACTGTAAAGGAAACCATCTTCGTCATGACTGCCCAAGAATTGACCCAGAGAAGCTGCACTAGTCAGAACCTTGCTACGTTCTTCCAACTCTTTTCCAGCTGCTTTTAGTTGACCATTGACCAGATATTTAGCAATATCCTTGAAGCCAAAATCCAACAAGCTGTCCATAGTACCGATACCCAAGTCACCCTTGGTATCTTTATAGTTAGCTCCCCAAGATTCTCCAATCAAGTGGAAGTCCGGATCTCTATCTACCAATTCATTTTTGAAATGTTGCCATGTGGTATCATCAACGTGTTTGACTGTATCAACACGGAAACCATAGATTGAATTCCCCTTAGCAGTTGTTGAGCGTTCCAACCAAGATGCCTGCCAAGCAACCAACTGATTGCGAACAGCTGCTTCTTCTGTCTTGAAGTCAGGCAATCCTGCAAGCGAACCGAGCTGATCATCTCCCTGCTTATCTTCTTCCTTAGTCCGCACCATACCTGCAAAGGTTTCTTCTGTACCATAGCCAGCGTGGTTAAGCACCACGTCAACAACAATGTTTATACCTTTTTCGGCTGCGGCATCAATCAATTCGTGGAAATCAGCTAAACTTCCCAAATGCGGATTTAGTTTCTCAAAATTGGAGGCCCAATAACCATGGTAAGCATAGTACTCTCCATCTTTTACGCTACCGACATTCTGTGGAATATTTTCAACAATCGGAGTCAACCAGATAGAGTCCACACCCAATTCTTTCAAGTAGTCCAGCTTGGCTGTCACTCCTTTGAAGTCACCGCCTTGGTAAAGACCGCGTGGGTTGGAGGCCGTTCCTTCCACCAGCTTGTCATTGCTGGTGTCTCCATTGTAGAAACGGTCTGTCATCATGAAGTAGATGACTTGCTCGTCCCAGTCTTTTTCACCATCTGCCTTGATACGCTCTGTAATGGTCACATCCAATTTTGTTTCGTAGTAACCGTTGTCCTTGTCATAGACCTTTACAGGAAGACTATAGGTCCCTGGCGCTGTGCTAGACGTCGCTTTAATGGTCACACGATTGAGCTCAGTAGAGATTGGCACAAGACCTCCGCCGATGGCACTTGTATCGACTTCCATTTTGACAATCTCAGCATTTTCAGGGTTGGTGACAGTTACAGATACCAAGCCACTTTCATTGTAGTTGAATGGTGCTTTGCTACTAGCCTCAAGTGTCACATTTTTTGTACCCGGAGTCGCCTTACTGGTATCGAGTTCTACTTTCTCTTCGATAAAATATGGATTTGTATAGACTTTGTCGTCACCGTTTCGAAGGAAAATTTGGCTATGCCGTTTACGATCTGCAAAGGCTAAATCGATGGTTTTATTGCCAGCCAAATCTGGATTATTCTGATTGATTAGTAGAAATCCAAGCTTAGAATCTAAACCATTCGATAGAGGAATGTCAACATAAGCTCCGTATTTGCCAAGTTTAAAATCAACGGCACCTGTTGGCCAGCCATCACTCGCTTCAGTCGTATCGCCCCAAGTCCAAACGCCCCAACCTTCATAATTGTTGTCTTCACGTGTGTAATTGATGCGGAGAACATTATCATCCTTGAGTGGCTCATAGCTAGAAACAGTATAATCGCTAGCAACCCAAGCCTCATTTTGTTCCGGAACAAGAAGCTCCACTTTTTGGTCCGATTCTGTTATTTTTTCCCCATCTTTAAGGACCAAATAACCAATTGTGCCTGGTGTCTCAGATTTTTTAATATCAACATAATGGCCGTAGTCATCCACTTGGCTACTTGAGAAATTCACTGTATCAGTTGGCCATTTATTTCCATCAGATGGTGTTTCTACTCCTCCCCAAGTCCACAAACCTTGACTTTCTGGTGCTGTTTCGTCTACATTTTCAAAGTGCAGACGAATGCTACCTTCTTCGATAGGAGCTTCCTCTGAAGCAGTTGCATCGGCTGTTTCTGTTACCGCTGTCGCTTCAGCTACCATAGAATCTGTAGTTTCTATCGCAGTTGTGGTCGCTTCTACCGCGCCGCCATCCTGTTCCGAAAGAGTCGTTGAACTAGTTGACGCAGGGAGGACGACTTCCTCTGCCTGCACTAGTTGACCTGCTCCACTTAAAAACAGAGCAGCCGCAATCCCAACAGAGGCTACACCTACATTTAGTTTACGAATGCCAAAAATCTGTTTCTTCTCTAGCATCCCTGTTCGTTTCATATTCTGAACGGATTTCTTTTTCATAGACTCCTCCATATAAATAAGTTTGAATTGTACACTACCAGTATATACAATTCCAAGGAGTCTTTGCAAACGTTTTCTTAAATGTTAACGGTAACAAGTTTTGGTCTACTATCTAACTAAAATAGAATAAATAGCTCCCCCCCTCTTTTGCTCCTAGACGGCCCACTGACCAAAAAAAGAGACTACTGAGGTGTAGTCTCCCTTTCAATTAAGGTTGCCTGACAGTAATGCCCCTGTCTAGCTAGAGGCTTGCCATCTAATATCGTCATTAAATGTTTGACGCTAAGAGCCCCCATTTGACGAATCGGCTGCTTCATCGTCGTCAATGCTGGTCTGGACATCCGATCTAAAAAGAAGCCATCAAAACCAATTACCCCAACGTCATTCGGAATAGACTTTCCTAGAGCTTGTAAACCTCTTGTAACCCCAAGAGCGAGACGATCCGATGCGCAGATAAAGCAGGTGTTTTCTGGTAAATAATCAAGATTTTTCACAAATTCTTCCGCAACACGAGAACGATTTTCCAATCGATAGAGATGAGTTTCTCGGCCCTGCATCGCATCTTTGTAACCTTCTTCTCTCCCTTTTTCAAAGGCTTCGGGCAAGTCAATCCCTACAAAAACAATCCTCTCATAACCTTTTGATAAAGCAAACTGGGTTGCGGACCTAGTCGCCAAACGATTGTCTGAATCTACAAAAGGAAGGCCTTCTTGATTCTCCCCGAATAAAATCAATGGCTTCCGCAGACCTTTCAGCCAGGGGTAGTCATCCTTTCGAGCGCCAGTCACAATGTAACCATCACATTGATCAGTAATCTGACTTGGATTGGTCACCAACTGCAAGGTATAATTTCGATGATTGAGCTCATCAGCGATTCCTGCAAGAAGGTCGATATAGTACGGCTCTACCACATCCATCTTTTCGAGAATGACAGCCTGAACAATCAGTGTCCGTTGCTGAGCCAAGGCCTTGGCCGCCACATTTGGCTTATAGTTTAATTCTTCCATCGCAGCTGTTACGAGTGTCCGTAGCTCTTGTGTAACTTGTTCTGGATGGTTGATGACACGCGAAACAGTCATCTTTGATACATTGGCTAACCTAGCCACATCGGCTAATGTCGTCATAGAACTCCTCCCTAATTCTATTTCTGTTGCTTATCTTTTAGCAAGCAAACAGTCAAAATTGTGCAAACGTTTTCTTTAGGTTATTATATACTATTTATTACTAAAAAGTAAAGACCTTTCGAATACATTTATCGTCATTTAGTTTTCCTCCTATTACTTCCTTAGCTTACCTTGCCTAACTTCATCTATGCCTACGGCTCATCGCCTCGTGCTAAAAGTACTATATAAGAATACCCATTCCCTCTAAACAAAAAATACTCCAACCGCTAGACCAATCAATGTCTAACAATTGAAGTATCTTTGTTACATTCTGTCCATTTTCTGTACGATTGTGGAAATGAATAAGATAAATTAATTTGCTTAGCTTACTCAACATCTACCTTTTGAATGCGAGCTAAGAATTGCTTAGTACGTTCTTCTTTTGGCTGGTCAAAAATGTCTTCTGGTCGACCTTCTTCGATAATCCGACCACCATCCATAAATATGACTCGATCAGCTACCGCACGCGCAAAGCCCATCTCGTGCGTCACAACCACCATGGTCATACCTTCTTTTGCCAACTGCATCATGACAGCTAGGACTTCACCGATTAACTCAGGATCCAAGGCCGAGGTTGGTTCATCAAAATAGATGACCTCGGGATTGGTCGCAATGGCTCTGGCAATGCCGACCCGTTGCTGCTGACCGCCTGATAGCTGGCTTGGATAGAAACCATATTTATCAGATAGCCCCACCTTGTCCAAGGCTGCTTTACCGATTCTTTCAGCCTCTTGTTTGGGTACTTTTCGAGCCACAATCAAACCTTCCGTCACGTTTTGTAAGGCAGTCTTGTTGGCAAAGAGATTATAGTTTTGAAAAACGAAGGCTGTGCGCTTGCGAATGCCTGCAATGTCCTTCTTGGTCATCTGAGCCAAGTCATAGCTGTCCTCACCGAAGACTAAGTGACCCGCGTCAGCTTTTTCCAAAAAGTTTAAAGAACGAAGAAGAGTCGTTTTTCCCGATCCAGATGGACCTAAAATGACGACCACCTCACCTGGATTGACCTCTACATCAATTCCTTTTAATACCTGCTGACCACCGAAGGCCAGCTTTACTCCATTTGCTTGAATCATCTGAACCTCCTAATAGACTGCCAACTTCTTCTCACCATAGACTTGAAGCTTGGTCAAAATAGTTGAAAAGAGTAGATAAACAAGGGCCACCTCACAATAGAGGGCAAACGGTTCATAGGTCCTTGCTGCAATCTGCTGAGTTGCCATAAACATCTCCAAGACGGTAATATTGGCAGCCAACGATGTATCCTTGACCAATCCAATCAAGGTATTCGACAAGGGTGGAAAGGCCACTCGAAAGGCCTGTGGGAGAATAATCCGACGCATGGTCTGGGCAAAACTCATCCCGACAGAATAGCCAGCCTCCAACTGCCCCTTAGGCACGGACTCGATAGAAGCCCGTATGGTTTCCGCAGCGTAGGCACCTGTATTGACAGAAAAAACCAAAACCGCCGACGGAAAGGCATCCAAGACAATTCCTAGACTTGGTAGTCCAAAGAATATCACATAGAGTTGAACCAAGAGTGGTGTCCCTCGAACAACCCAAATATAGAAACGAGCCACTTGTTTGAGAATGGGAATCTGAGCAATTTGCACCAAGGCAGTCCCAATAGCAATTAACAAGCCAAAGGTAAAAGACAGGATTGTCAGTGGGATAGTCACCAACAATCCTGGAACAAGTATTTGTGAAAATGAATCAAGCAATAGTTGCCATACTCTCTCTGTCATTGTTTCTCCTGATTACTTAGCTTTTGATACGTCTTCACCAAAGTATTTGTTTGAAATTTCAGCTAATTTTCCTTCACTAGCCAATTCTGCCAAGGCTGCATCAATCTCTTTCACAAGATCTTCATTTCCTTTTGCAACTGGGAAGGCTGTTGTTGACACATCATCCGTCAAGGTCACAACCTTAATCGGTGCATCGGCATGCTGTTTCACATAATCCAAATACACCAAGTTGTCATTGATGGTAGCATCCACACGCCCTGTGTTCAACAATTCAACTGCCTGAGAGAATCCATCCACACCGACAACTTCTGCACCATTTTCACGCGCCAAATCTGCCCAGTTACTTGTCAAGCTGTTGGCTGATTTTTTACCAGATAAATCTGCAAAGCTTGTAATGTCAGTATTATCTTTTTGCGTCACCAAGGCTCCATAGATGTATGTATATGGTGTTGAAAAATCGTATTTTGCCTTACGCTCATCTGTAATACCGACTTGGTTAGCGATAGTATCAAAACGGGCTGCATCCAAACCTGCAATCATGGAATCCCATTCTGTTTCAACAAATTCTACCTTAACACCCAATTTCTCAGCAACGGCTTCGGCTACTTCTACATCATAACCGACCAACTTTCCACTCTCGTCATGATAAGAGTAAGGAGCATAGGCACCTTCAGTACCGATTTGAATAACGCCTTCTTCCTTAATTTGTGCCAAGAGGGTTTGGTCTGTACTATTCGATGTACCTGCAGATGAATTGCATGCTGCTAACACGATACCCGCAAACAATAAACTTGTAAACATAGCTATTTTCTTCATAATTAAAACACACTTTCTTTTTCAGATTTTACAATAGTATCATGAATAACTATTTCCAGCCAATATATTTTTTCTATCAGGGACATTAAAAATTTTAATCAAGTATCGGAGCATAAAAAAAGACCTACTCGGTCTCAGAACGTAGACGAACTCCTAAAAATATTAAAAATTGAAGAGGTTTGCGAAAGATAGCAAGTCATTAAACTCTTAGAAACATTGATATTTCGGCGTTTCTGAGAGTTATTTTATTTTCAACATAAAGAAAAAAGATTGAAGAAAATTGCCCAAAATGGACTTTTTCTTCAATCTGAGACCTACTCGGTCTTTATATCTCATATTAATTATACTCTAGCTGGTGGATAAATATAGCTGACTGTTCCTTCACTAGTCATTGTTGGATCAAAGAAACCTCGGACATTACTTGGGTAGTATACTCCACCATAGTTTGATTCCTTAACTTGAATGTGCCCGTTAGCTGCCACATCTGTTACATAGGCAACATGACCGTAGCCTCCATCTGTCCATACAGCAATAGCGCCAACTTTTGGAGTAGTTCCCACTTCATATCCAAGCGCTGCCGCACTAGCTGCCCAATCTCCACCATTACCCCAATAGTTTCCAACCCAAGGAGCCATTTCTTTGGCACCCCAAGTACACTGACCAGCTGGATAGGTATTAGCCGTGTATTCCACAGCAACCTCTGACACCATATTGGTAGCCAAAGCAGCCTTTGCAGCGGCAGCAGCTTTCTCAGCCACAATTTTTTCTGCAGCAGCTTTGACTGCTATTTTTGCAGCTTCAACCTTTTTTGTTAACGCTGATACTGTCGGACTATCGCTTATAACTGTATCATCTGCACTGACATTCACCATCCCCAACCATAAAAGATTTCCTATGAGAGCTGTAAACAGTCCCAATTTGAATTGTTTTTTTATCATTTGATAACTCATAATATTTGATTCCTTCGTGTTTTTTCTGCCCTATCTATCCTAAGGGATAATCCTTGCAGAGAGCTTAAAGAAATGTAACAAATATTACAGATAACTTGCAATCTCTTAACAATCACAGCGTTCGGACTTTTTGTCAAAAAAAACGACCTCCAATACGGAAGTCGTTTCTTGTTATTTACATTTATTTCACAACAATATTAACCAGTTTGTTCGGAACACTAATCACCTTCACCACTGTTTGACCAGCTATTTCAGCTTGGACTTTTTCGTCTGCCAGAGCTACTTTTTCAAGGTCAGCTGGTGACAGGTCTTTGGCTACAGTCAAGCGAGCCTTTACTTTGCCTTTAATTTGGACAACGATTTCCACTTCGCTTTCTACCAGCTTGCTTTCATCATAAGTTGGCCATGCGACATAGCTGATTGACTGGCCTGTATTTGCCAGACCCTGCCAGAGTTCTTCTGCCAGGTGTGGTGCAAATGGGGCAATCAGTTGGACAAAGCCTTTGGCATATTCGACATAAAGCTTGTCTTCTTTGTTGGCTGCGTTGACAAAAATCATGAGCTGGGCGATAGCCGTGTTGAATTTCAGGTCTTCAATATGCTCTGTCACCGTCTTCACAGTTTCATTGTAAACTTTATCAAGCGCTCCGCTATTTTCCGCCACAATCTCTTTAGTAGTCAAGAGGCGATAGACACGGTCAAGGAACTTACGACTGCCCTCGAGGCCTTCTTCTGACCAGGCGATTGACGCATCAAGTGGGCCCATGAACATCTCGTAGACACGGAGAGTGTCCGCACCGAATTGCTCGACCACATCGTCTGGGTTAACCACGTTTTTAAGGGACTTGGACATCTTAGCAGGTGCCTGCTCCAACTCCTCACCAGTCTCGATGTGGAAGAAGGAACCGTCGCGTTTTTCCACCTTGTCGGTCGCCACAAGGGCACCACGGCTGTCGCGGTAGCTAGTACCCAAAATCATGCCCTGGTTAAAGAGTTTTTGGAAAGGCTCTTTGGTCGGCACAACACCGATGTCATAGAGGAACTTGTGCCAGAAGCGAGCATAGAGCAAGTGAAGGACCGCGTGCTCAGCACCACCGATGTAGATATCCACCGGCAACCAAGCCTTGAGAAGCTCCTCGTCTGCCAATTTTTCATCGTTGTGCGGGTCGATATAGCGGAGGTAATACCAGCTAGAGCCCGCCCATTGTGGCATGGTGTTGGTCTCACGGCGACCTTTGACACCGTCTTCACGCACCACTTCCAACCAGTCTGTCAGGTTGGCTAGCGGTGACTCGCCCGTACCTGAAGGTTTGATATCAGAGGTTTTTGGCAATACCAGAGGTAACTCATTTTCAGGTACTGCTGTGGAAGTTCCGTCTTCCCAGTGGATGATTGGAATTGGCTCACCCCAATAACGCTGACGGCTGAAGAGCCAGTCACGGAGGCGGTAGGAAATTTTCTCCTGACCAAGACCATTTTCTTCCAACCAAGCTACCATTTTGACAATAGCTTCTTCCTTATTCAGACCGTCTAGGAAGTCAGAGTTGATGTGGGCACCGTCTTCTGTATAAGGTGCTTCTTCTACATTGCCACCTTCCAAAACTGGAACGATGTCCAAGCCAAACTGTTTGGCAAATGCCCAGTCACGCTCGTCGTGGGCAGGAACAGCCATGATAGCACCTGTTCCGTAGCTTGCCAGCACATAGTCCGCAATCCAAATTGGAATTTCTTTACCGTTGACAGGGTTGATGGCATAAGCACCTGTCCAGACACCTGTCTTGTCTTTAGCCAGGTCAGTACGAGCCAGGTCTGATTTGAGAGAGGCTTGGCGTTTGTATTCTGCCACAGCTTCTGCTTGTTCAGCTGATGTGATACTATCCACCAAGTCATGCTCAGGGGCAAGAACTGCGTAGGTCGCACCGAAAAGGGTATCCGGACGAGTTGTAAAGACTGTGAAATCCTTGTCTGTGTCCTTGATTTTGAAGGTCACATTGGCACCTGTTGACTTGCCGATCCAGTTGCGTTGCATATCCTTAATAGACTCTGGCCAATCAACGTCTTCCAAGTCATTGAGCAAGCGTTCAGCATAGGCTGTGATTTTCAACATCCATTGACGCATTGGCTTGCGAACAACTGGGTAGCCACCACGCTCAGACGTTCCGTCAGGAAGGACCTCTTCGTTGGCGATAGCTGTTCCCAATTCCTCTACCCAATTGACAGGCACTTCTGCCTCGTAGGCTAGGCCTTTTTCATACAACTTAGTGAAAATCCACTGGGTCCACTTGTAGTAGTTAGGGTCAGTCGTATTAACCTCACGGTCCCAGTCGTAAGAAAAGCCAAGGGCGTTAATCTGACGCTTGAAGTTGGCGATATTTTCCGCTGTAAAGTCAGCTGGGTCATTTCCCGTGTCCATAGCGTATTGCTCTGCTGGCAGACCAAAGGCATCCCAACCCATTGGGTGAAGAACGTTGTAGCCTTGGGCACGCTTGTAACGGCTGAGAATGTCCGTCGCAGTATAGCCCTCAGGGTGACCAACGTGCAAGCCTGCACCAGACGGATAAGGGAACATATCTAGGGCATAGAAGTTTGGCTTGTCCGCATCTGTCCCTGTCTTAAAGGTATGATTTTTTGCCCAAAATTCCTGCCATTTGGGCTCGATTTCCTTGTGATTGTAGAAGCTCATATCATTTCTCCATGTCAATAAATTATCTTTACTATTATATCACGTTTTGGGGGAATTGGGAAAGACAAAAACAGCCAGTTTTCACTAGCTGTTCTTCTCTATTCTACCAAATAATCACGCGGTCTTCTTTCGCACGCCACATGCCGTCTCCTTCTTGAACGCCAAATGTTTCATGGAATTCGTCGAAGTTTGGCAACTGGATGTTGGTGCGTAGGTGACCTGGTGCATGGACATCGACACTAGCTAACATCTGCATGTACTCAGGACGAGCCTTCATTCGCCAGATACGAGCAAAGTTGGTGAAGAATTCCTCTGCGGAGAAGTCTTCCTCTGACTTGGCTGCTTCTAAGGCTGCAGCAATCCCACCAAGGTCGGCAATGTTTTCAGATACTGTCAATTTACCATTGATTTTGGCACCGTAAGAATCCTGACCCTCAAACTGGTCAATGACCTGCTGAGTACGAGCTTCAAAGGCAGCATAGTCTTCCTCTGTCCACCAGTTATTAAGGCTACCATGCTCATCAAAGGAAGCACCGTTGGAGTCAAAGGCATGGGAAATCTCGTGGGCAATGACGGCACCAATACCGCCGTAGTTAGCTGATGAAGACTGCTCCAGTGAGTAGAATGGCGCCTGCAAAATCGCCGCTGGGAAGACAATCAAGTTTTTCTGCGGGTTATAGTAGGCATTGACCATGTGGGCTGGCATACCCCATTCTTTAATGTCCACAGGCTTGTTCCACTTGCTCCAACCATGAGCAATGTCAATCTTGTTTAGTTCGATAGCATTTTCCACCAAGGACTTGCTTGGATCAACAATCTTCTTATAATAACGCTCTGGCAAGGCTTCTGGGTAGCCGATGTAAGGCTTGATAACATTGAGTTTGACAATGGCCTTGTCACGCGTTTCCTGAGCCAACCAGTCTGCCGTTTCCAAACGAGACTTGTAGACCTCAATCATCTTAGCAACTTTTGCTTCCACATCGGCCTTGGCTTCTGGTGAGAATTTTTCTCCAGCATACCAAAGACCGAGGGCTTGGTTAAAGTAACCTTGTGCCAGATTGTAGGCTGCTTTTTCTTGATTTTGAGCCTGCGGTGTACCAGAAAGGGCACGGCTGTAGGCTCCTCCTAGAATACGGATTTCATCCGACAGGAAGGCTGTATAAGCTCCTGCCGCTTTCAAAATCAAGGTCGCCTTCAAAAGCTCCCAATTATCCGCACTGTAAATGTCCTTGGCAGCCTGCCAGAAACGCTCCTCAGGCACGATAATCTTGTCTGGCATTTGCCCTAAAATAGCTGTAAAGAAAGCATCCAATGGCAACTCTGGTGCCAAGGTAGTAAAATCTGCCCACTCATACGGATGATAGAGTTTGGCGTACTCAGACCCCTCTTCATTTGACAAGACATACTTGGCAATCTTAGCATCCAGTTCCAAACGTTTGTCTAATAGGTCCTTGATTTCCTCATCACTGAAACCGAACTTAGGCAAGAGAGCTTCTTGACTCTCTCTCCACATTTTAAGCAATTCCGCTCCTTTTTCATGGCCTTCTTCATAGTAGGTCGTATCTGGCAAGATAATGCCTAGAGAATCTGCCCAGAGGACATTGGTGGTCGCATCCATAAAGTCAGGTGCCACTCCGAAAGGCATGAGGTTTGGCTTGCCTGCCAACTCATATTCTGCCAGCTTGCTGGTAAATTCTTCGAAAGAGTTGAGAGCCTTGTACTCTGCAATCAAGGCTTGTGCTGGTTCTGCACCCAAACGGTCACGGGTTTCATAGTCGGCTACTTGTTTGTGAAAGGCCACAAAGTTTTGCAAAACACTATCTTCTGGGACGTTTTCTCCCGCCAACCAAGCATTGGTCGTGTCAATCATGAGCTTTTCAATCTCGTCCGCCAGGTCTGAGAAACCACCTGTTCTTGGCTTGTCATCTGGAATCACGGCTGTTTTTGCCCATTCACCATTGACGTATTCGTAAAAATCATCTTGTAAACGTGTCATTGATTTTCTCCTTTGTCTTTCTTAATGACTATAATAACAAAAAATTCTGACAATTTCACTTATCAGATGACCGTGACCAAGTATTTTTTAGAATAATACTCGAGCAAACCACAAGAAGGCTGACAACGGCACAGGTCCCTGACATGGTTAAATCCAGTTGATTGGCTACTAAAAAACCAAGCACAACCGTTAGAATAGCGATACCTTGCCCTAAAAGAAGCAATTGCCAAAAGGATTTGACCCAACGTAGGGCAGCCATACTTGGTGCCACCAAGAAAACAATAACAGTCATCGAGCCAATCGCTTCAAAGGCCAGAACAGTAGTTAAAGAAACTAGAATCAAAATAACCATTTCTAAAATCCTTGTTCGTAAGCCAGACAAACGAGCATGGTTGCTGTCAAATAGGTACACTTGTAAACGATGGTAAGCCCAAGCAAAAAATAGAACGATAACCAACCAAGCCAAACTCGACTTGACCAGACTAACAGGGAATGACCAGGCTAGAACATCCATACGATGGAGCGGAGCAAAAAGTACTTCCCCCTGCAAAACCAGATCCACATCCAAGTGAACATTGCGAGCAAAAAGAGAGATAAGCAAAACCGCCACCGCAAAAAAGAAAGAAAAAACCAGACCTGTTGCGGCATCATGCGCTATCTTTCGACTATGCAGACGGTCAATGGCAAGAACCGATAATAACCCAAACAGGCTAGCACCAACTATTAGCAACGGCGAATCCAAACTGTGACTAATAAAAAATCCCAGAACAATCCCAAGCAAGACAGAATGCGATAGCGCATCTGCCAACATCGATTGATTTTTTACAACCAGTATCGAGCCGAGCAAGCCACAAGAACTAGCAATAACCATCAAAATGAGTAATACTTCAAACACGACCATTCTCCTTTCTGACATAGGTAACATACACAAATGCAGACAGGGTCAGACCTGTCAGACAGACGATAATAGTCGGTCCGGTCGACAAGCCAGATACACTAGAGCTAATCCAGGTCCCTACGAAAGCCGACCCAATTGCAACGATTCCTGCCAGTAACAGACTCTTGTGATACGATTTTCCCAGCATCAAGCCAAAGACAGCTGGTGCAATCAAAAAACTACTCATCAAAATAGCTCCAACCAACTTTAATCCTACTGCAATTAGGCAAATCATCAAAAACATCGTCAACTGCTGTAAGTACTTTACACGAACACCAATAACCCTTGCAAAAGTTTGATCAAACAGATACAGCTTATAGTCTTGATAAAAGAAAGCAAACAATATCAAAGCAAGTAGGGAAATGAGTCCGATGAGTATCACATCATCCAGCTGAATAAAGGCTGCCTGTCCGAATAGATAGGTTTGCAATCCAGCCTGGGAAGCCCCTGCAAAGGCTTCATTTCCCTGAATAGCATTTTTCAAGACCATTCCCAAACCAAAGAAAGAAGCAGATACCAATGAAAGGGCATTGACTAGACTGTGACCACCTTTTCGACGCAGCCAATGGACAAGTGCATAAGAAAGGTAGCCTGACAACACTGCTCCTAACAGCAAGTAGAGAGGATGTCGCGACTGAAAAATCATGAAAGAGACAATCACTCCAGGATAAGAAGCATGCCCAAGAGCATCCCCAAGCAAACTCTGTTTAGTAAGAACAGATATACTTCCGATTGTACTGGCTGCTACAGCTAGGCTAACGGTCCCTAAAGCGACTGTCCAAAAAGAATACTCTTTGAAAACCTCAAACATGACTGCCTCCTTTGGCATTTCCTAGAAACAGCCCATTTCCTATACCGTAGGTCGCCTGATAATTCTCACTTGTCAAAGTCTCATCCATCGGACCAGAATCAATCACATGCTTATGAAGCCAGACAAGGTGATCAAAGTAGGCATCCAGCGTCGTTAAGTCATGATGAATGACAATGGAAGTTTTCCCTTCACATTGGAACTCCTTGAGCATATCCATGATCATGATTTCTGTTGCCTGATCAATCCCTGCCAGAGGCTCATCCATAAGGTACAATTCTGCTTCCTGTGCCAGGGCTCTGGCTAGAAAGACCCGCTGACGCTGCCCACCTGAAAGCTGATCAATCTGACGATGGCGTAAATCCGCAATTTTTAACCGTTCTAGAGCCTGCTCAACAATCTGTCTATCAGCCTTAGTCGGTCTTCGAAACATTCCCTTACTATGAGCGAAGCGTCCCATCAGAACAATTTCAAAGACTGTTGCAGGAAATTGCCAGTTTACTTGACTGGACTGGGGAATATAGGCTACTTTTTGAGCAATCACCCTCTCTAGACCTGCCTCCTGACCAAGCAAACGAACCTGTCCTGTGATAGGTTTTTCCAACCCCAAAATGACCTTGAATAGACTGGACTTCCCAGCACCATTTGGTCCAACAATAGCCGTCCGACTCCCTCTGGGAATCACCAAATTGACATCTTCTAAAGCCAAGGTCTGGCTGGCTGTATATGCTAAATTGACATCTTTTAATTCAATGATTGCTGACATATTTCCTCCTATTTTAAAAAACGATATACCTCATTCATACTCAATGAAAATCAAAATCAGACCAACCTACCAAGCTGAGAAAGTCGATAAGATTAAGATACCGCATCAACAAATTGCTGGCAAACCCTATACCTCGCTTATTTCAACACATCAGTACATGAATTTGATTTTCGCAGAGCACCAATGCTTCTTTCAATTGTATGTTTATAATTCTGTTAAAAATGGTCCAAAAACGGAAAGAACTCGACCTAGACCGAGTCCTTTTTACTACCCATTTGAAATCCCTATTCACGCACAGACTACTGATATATAAAGTCCAGCTGTGAACCAACAGCACCGAGTTCTACAAATAGTATTTCTAGTCAAGGACCTCAGATTTGCTACTAACGCCTATCCTCCCCCAAGCGTTGCCACCTCCTATGAAAAGAGTCCTATACTGCTTGTGCTCAAAACAATTGATTGTCCCTCATATTGGTGCCTTTCAACTATAACCTTCGGCAATTTCTCTAGTCTTCATTGAATAGCAAGTCCGTTCGACCTGTACTATTTCAGATATTTAACCATCAATGTAACATTATGTTTGTACATGTCGATAAAGGTATCCCCTTCCTCACCTTCTGGTGCCAAGGAATCTGAGAATAACTCCTTACCTTCGCCAGTAACAACTTCAACCTGACCGCCTTTGGCTTTTACTGCCTCTTGCAATTTCTTCATGCGTTCTGGATTAGTTGTAGACTCTGTAAAGATAGCCTTGATATTGTGGTCGATGATTAGGTTAACTGTCTCAATCATGTCACTGTTAGCCACTTCTGAGTCGGTGCTCACTCCTTGAGGAGCATAAAGAGTGAAGTCATAACTAGCAGCAAAGTAATTAAAGGCATCATGTGGTGTTACCAAATAGCGACTTTCTTTTGGAATCACACTTAATTCTTTTTCTACCCAAGCATGCAAATCATCTAGCTGCGCTTGGTATTTTTCTGTATTTTTCTGAATCATCTCAGCTTTAGCAGGTAAGAGTTTTTGTAGTTCCTCTGAAGCTACAGCTACAGCTGACTTGTACAAGGGAATTGAAAACCAGAAGTGCGGATCGACAATCTCTTCTCCATCCTCATCCATCGTATTCAAGTCTTTTGCATTAAAGTTTTTAGAAACAGCTACTCCGGTCTTCTCCAAAGCTTCAACCATTTTACCTTCAAAGTGCAAACCGTGGTAGAGAACAAGATCAGCCTTTTGTAATTTTGATAAATCACTAGATTTGGCTACGTACAAATGAGGGTCTTCTCCTGCTGGAATCAGCAAATCACGTTCCACCTCATCGCCCGCCAACTGATAGACCATGTCATTGAGGAAGGAAGTAGTCACAGCCACTCTTGGCTTATTAGAGCCTTCTGTGGTTTGCGATGGACGACAAGCTCCTAGTCCTATTAGGGACAATAGCAGAGCAAAACTGAACAATATTTTCTTCATATAGGTTCTCCTTTTGTTTTTATTAAGCATACCTAACTATATAATTATATTAAGCTAAAAAAATCATTTTGTCAACTGATTTTTAAATTTTTTGATATAATAGTTTCAGTAGAAAGCGAGTTCTCATGACACCAAACAAAGAAGATTACCTAAAATGTATTTATGAACTGGGTCAATTAGACCAAAAAATTACCAATAAACTCATCGCAGAGAAGATGGCCTTCTCCGCACCAGCCGTTTCTGAAATGCTCAAAAAAATGGTAGCCGAAGAGCTCATTTCTAAGGATGCCAAGGCAGGTTATCTCCTCAGCCAAACCGCCCTCGAAATGGTAGCTAGCCTCTATCGCAAACACCGCTTGATTGAAGTATTCTTAGTTGAGCAACTTGGCTACTCCCCAGAAGAAGTACATGAAGAGGCTGAAATTTTAGAACACACCGTTTCAGATCACTTTATCAATCGCCTAGACCTGCTACTGGAACAGCCCCAAACTTGTCCTCACGGGGGAAGCATTCCTCAAGCAGGACAACCGCTCATCGAACGCTACCAGACACGGCTGTCACAGCTAACTGAGACAGGGAACTACCAGCTTGTCCGTATCCATGACTTCTATCAACTCCTTCAGTACTTGGAACAACATGAATTAGCTGTCGGCGATTTACTAACCGTCACAGACTTCGACCACTTTGCCCAAACCATCACCATCCAGTACAAGGACAAAGAGCTCGCCGTCCCAACAGCCATCGCTCAACAATTATTCATCGAAAAAAGCAATCGCCCAGCCTAAACAAGCTGAGCGATTTTTTCTTCTAAAATAAATAGTTACCTCTTTTTCAAATTACGGAAAATAGATCTGGCCGCAAAAAATAGTTGCCCACATACATACACTAACCAAAGTAAGAACCCTATATAAAAACAGCCCAATAGAAAGTGAGGGTTATAAGTTAAAGGCTGCAAGACAAACATGAGAATCCCTACCAACCCCCACCGCATACCCCAGGTCATCTTTCTCTGGATAATCCACTCCAGCCAATCTTCTCCAACTGAACTTCTGGTTTCCAGATACTCTTGATTAAGGTCTTGAAAAAATTTTCTCATATTCTTGCTCACCTCATCCTAACTTCAACGCATAAACTACTACTTTTTGACAACGTTATTATAGCATTTTGTTTTCAAATAACCAATACTGTCGAAAAAACCAGCCTACTTGGGCTGGTTTTCTTGGAGTCGCTCTTTTAGGCGACGACGGTATAAAATCTGCGATGGAATGAAATAAAGAAAACTTGCCAAAATAATCCAACGTTTATCTATTCCACTAAAGTAAATCACTAAAATCAAAAGAAACGCAGTCGTCAAATAAAAGAAATGATTTTTGAGCAATTTTTTCATAGCAGCCTCCATACCTATTTTTTCAATATTAGTATATCAAAATACATAACTAGAGTACATACCATTGCCAAAAGTTTTACTTATTTTTCGTATCCAAAACAATGGTTACCGGCCCATCATTGACCAGGCTAACCGCCATATCCGCCCCAAAAACGCCCACTTCAACAGGCACAAAGGCTGACAGGGCTTTGTTAAAAGCATCATAGAGTTGGCTGGCTAGGGCAGGAGCTGCCGCTCCTGTAAAAGCAGGGCGATTGCCTTTTTTGGTGTCCGCAAAAAGGGTAAATTGGGAAATGGATAAAATCTTGCCCCCTATATCTTGAACAGACTTGTTCATCTTGCCTGCCTCATCTGAAAAAATCCGCATATTGACGATTTTTCGAACAGCATAGTCCAGGTCTTCCTGGCTGTCATCTGGTCCCACACCGACTAGGAGCAAAAGCCCTTGTTCAATTTGCCCATGGATACTTCCTTCGATGGTCACACTGGCCTGTGATACACGTTGTAATACAATTTTCATCTTATCCGTTGGTCCTTTTCACTGAGTAAACTTCTGGCACCGACTTGATCTTGTCCACCAGACTGGTCAAGGTTGCCAGGTTGGAAATACCAAAGGAAACATGGATGGTCGCAAACTTCATATCCTTGGTCGGCTGGGCATTGACCGAAGAAATGTTCTTGCTGGAATTGGTCAAAACCTTGAGGACATCGTTGAGGAGACCTGAACGGTTGAGACCGTAGATGTCAATGTTTGCCATGTATTCCTTGGTCGAATTTTCATCCTCCCAACCGACATCAATCAGGCGGACATCGTAGTTTTCCTGACTCTTGAGGTTCATACAGTCTACACGGTGAACGGCTACCCCACGCCCCTTGGTGATGTAGCCGACAATTTCATCGCCAGGCACTGGATTACAACATTTGGCAATCCGTATCAACAAGCCTGACGCCCCTTCAATGACCACGCCACCTTCGTGACGGATTTTCAAACTATCTTTGTTGTCGTGTTTGACTTCGCCACCGTTGACCAATTCATCCGCGACAGCTTTGGCTTTGGCCCGCTCGGCTTCTCGGCGTTCTTTCTCTGTCAGACGGTTAAAGACAGACACGGCAGAGATTTCCCCAAAACCAACCGCTGCAAAAAGGGATTCGTCGGTCTTATAGCTGGTCTTTTGCAGGACCTCATCCATGTGGCGACGGTCCAGGTATTGGTTGGGAACGTAGCCATTTTCTTGGAGTAGGTTCTGAAGCATCTCACGCCCTTTTGAAACAGACAATTCCTTGTCCTGATTCTTGAAGAACTGCTTGATTTTATTGCGAGCCTTGTGAGTTTTAACCAAGTTGACCCAGTCACGACTTGGACCGAAAGAGTTGGCAGAGGTGATGATTTCCACCTGATCGCCTGTCTTAAGCTTGGTCGTCAGAGGAACCATACGACCGTTGACCTTGGCACCTGTCGCCCGCTCACCGACCTTGGTATGAATTTCATAGGCGAAGTCAATCGGCACGGAGTCCTTAGGCAATTCACGCACCGCACCATCTGGCGTGAAAACGTAAATACGCTCTGTAAAAATATCGTCCTTGACAGAATTTACAAAGGTTTGCGCATCCCCAGCTCCTTCTTGGAGTTCAATCAAGTTGTTAATCCAGCGCAACTCTTTTTCGCTGGCAGTTGCCTTGCCACCACGCTTATAAGCCCAGTGAGCTGCCACCCCGTATTCCGCCACCTGATGCATTTCCATGGTCCGAATTTGGAACTCGATTGGACCTCTCGGTCCGTAAACCGTGGTATGAATAGACTGGTAGCCGTTAGCTTTTTGGTTGGCAATGTAGTCCTTGAAGCGACCCGGCATAGGTTTCCACAATTCATGAATATACCCTAACATAGCATAGACATCGCTCGGAGTATCCATGATACAACGAATGGCAATCAAGTCATAGAGTTGATCAAACCGCTTTTTCTTATCGTGCATTTTGCGATAGATAGAGTAAATATGCTTGGGTCTACCGTAAATCTGACCATGTAGATGGCGCTCTTCCGTATACTCTCTTAGCTTATCAACAACTTCATTGACCAACTCTTCCCGTTCACGACGCTTCTCGCTCATCATTCGAGTAATCTTGTAGAATTCAATCTCATTGAGATAGCGGAAAGACATGTCTTCCAATTCCCACTTGATAGAAGAAATACCTAGACGGTGGGCAAGCGGTGCATAGATTTCCATTGTTTCACGTGAAATACGTTCCTGCTTGTCCTTGCGTAAGTGCTTAAGAGTCCGCATGTTGTGCAAACGGTCGGCTAATTTGACCAGAATTACCCGCATATCTTGAGACATAGCAATCAGCATATTTCGGTGGTTTTCAGCCAACTGCTCCTCATGAGACTTATACTCAACCTTACCCAGTTTGGTAACACCGCCGACAATATGGCGAACCTCTGGACCAAATTCAGCCTCCATATCATCCAAGGTTACATCCGTATCCTCAACCACATCATGTAAGAAACCACAGGCAACCGTCACAGCATCCAGCTTGAGTCCTGCTAAAATACCTGCTACCTGGATCGGGTGTACAATATAGGGTTCGCCCGATTTACGAAATTGGGACTTGTGTGCCTCTGTCGCAAAATCCAAAGCTTTTTTGACAAATATAACATCTTCTTCCGGTAAATAGGTGGCTGTCAAGGCAACCACTTCCTCCCCAGTGTAGTTAATTTCTTTCATATCTCTACTCTTCCTCTTATATTTCCTACTATTCTACCATTTTCACGAAAAAAGAAAAAGGAATCTAACATAAGACTACTAATTACAAACAATCTAACCCAGACTTAGATTCAACGAACGTTCCTTTTTTCATTGTTTTTCTTACTATTTTCACTTGTTTTTCAATCAAACGTTCAGAATTAGTCTTGAATTTTATATTTCTTAGCTGTATAATGATTGTAGAAGATTATTATAAAAAAGAAAATGGAGGATTCTTATGAATTTTCGTTTCAGTAAGTGTGCCGTAGCACTCACACTAGCTCTCTTAGCTGCAAGCAATCCAAAATTAGCTCAAGCCGAAGAGCTTCTCAACACAACTCCAGCTTCTTCAACAGAAGCAAGTCAGGCTGTACCAGTTGAAACTGACACCACAGAGAAAGCTGATAGTACAGAATCTCCTGCTCCAGCCACTACCGAAGCTGAAAATCCAAGCTCTTCCGAGACAGCTGAAACCAGTGATCCTACGAGCGAGACAACTGCCGCAACTGCTTCAGAGGCACGCACGGTCACTCCTGCTGCAACTGAAACTAGTCAGCCTGTTGAAGGACAAACTGTTGATGTTCGCATTCTCGCAACAACTGACCTCCATACGAACTTGGTCAACTATGACTATTACCAAGATAAACCAGTGGAAACGCTTGGTCTAGCAAAAACAGCTGTTCTTATCGAAGAGGCAAAAAAAGAAAATCCAAATGTTGTATTGGTAGATAATGGAGACACCATTCAAGGTACTCCTCTTGGAAATTACAAGTCTATCGTTGATCCTATTGAAGAAGGCGAACAACATCCTATGTACGCCGCCTTAGAGACTTTGGGATTTGATGTCGGCACACTTGGCAACCACGAATTTAACTACGGCCTTGCCTACCTCGAAAAAGTAATTCGTACAGCCAACATGCCTCTAGTCAATGCCAATGTCCTCGATCCGACTACGAAAGACTTTCTCTACACCCCTTATACCATTGTGAAAAAGACGTTCACAGACACCGAGGGTAAAAAGGTTACACTAAATGTCGGTGTTACAGGGATTGTTCCCCCTCAAATTCTCAACTGGGACAAAGCTTATCTAGAAGGAAAAGTGATTGTCCGTGATGCAGTTGAAGCCGTTCGCGATATTATCCCAACCATGCGAGAAAATGGAGCAGACATCGTTCTGGTCCTTTCCCACTCAGGTATCGGCGATGACCAATATGAAGTCGGCGAGGAAAATGTCGGTTACCAAATCGCCAGCCTAAAAGGAGTTGATGCGGTTATCACAGGTCACTCCCACGCAGAATTCCCAGGAACTGCCGAAAAACCAAGCTTCTATGCTAAATACTCTGGCGTGGATGATACAAATGGTAAAATCAACGGCACTCCTGTCACCATGGCTGGAAAATACGGTGATCACCTCGGTGTGATTGACCTTAATCTAGTCTTTAAAGATGGCAAATGGACAGCTACTTCTAGCAAAGCGGCTATTCGTAAAATTGATACAAAATCATCTGTAGCAGATGGTCGCATCATCGACCTTGCTAAAGAAGCCCATAACGAAACCATCAAATATGTTCGTCAACAAGTCGGTGAAACAACTGCTCCAATCAACAGCTTCTTTGCCCTTGTTCAAGATGATCCTTCTGTACAGATTGTTAACAATGCACAGATTTGGTATGCAAAACAACAGTTGGTGGGGACTCCAGAAGCTAATCTACCAATCCTATCTGCGGCTGCACCATTTAAGGCTGGTACTCGAGGCGACGCTTCAGCCTATACAGACATTCCTGCTGGCCCAATCGCCATCAAGAACGTAGCAGACCTTTACCTCTACGACAACGTTGTAGCCATCTTGAAAGTCAACGGTGCCCAACTCAAAGAATGGTTGGAAATGTCCGCAGGGCAATTCAACCAAGTTGATCCAAGCTCAACAGAGCCACAAAATCTAGTCAACACAGATTTCCGCACTTACAATTTTGACGTTATTGACGGAGTAACTTATCAGTACGATATTACGCAACCAAATAAATACGATCGTGATGGTAAGGTAGTCAACGAAAACGCCAGCAGGGTTCGGAAGCTGCAATACAATGGGCAAGATGTGACAGCTGATCAAGAATTCATCGTTGTGACCAACAACTACCGTGCAAACGGTACTTTCCCTGGGGTTCGCGAAGCTTCTATCAACCGCTTATTGAACCTGGAAAACCGCCAAGCCATCATCAATTATATTATCGATGAAAAAGTTATCAATCCTACAGCAGACAATAACTGGACCTTTACAGATAGCATCAAGGGACTCGACCTCCGCTTCTTGACAGCAGATCGTGCGAAAGCTCTAGTTGCTGACCAAGAAGGTATTGTCTACCTACAGGCTTCAACTGCCAGCGAAGGGTTCGGTGAGTTCAAATTCGTCTATACTGAACCTAAAGTAGTGACTCCAGATGAACAGCAGTCAGATCAAGGTAACACAGGTCAAGATATTGTACTCGAATCTGGTCAACGAATTACTCTTCCAGCGGTAAATCCACCTGCTCCTGCTCCACAACATAAACTGGCTAATCCACATTCACAAGCGAGCACCAAGACACTCCCTGCAACAGGAGAAGCTACTTCTATGCTTAGTCTGCTTGGTCTCACTTTGATTGGTTTTGTCGGCGCATGGACTAAGAAAAAAGAACATTAAAATAGACGAGACTGAGCAAAAACTAGCCCTTGTTCAAGCCTCATTGCTTTTGACTCGTCACGAACCTCTTAATACCCAATGAAAATCAAAAGCAGCCTAGGAAACGAAGTCGAAGATAGAACTCTGTTACTATCTTATTTCAAGGTAACAGGCTGAAAACCTCCACTGGAGCTTTTCACTCATCAAGGCTCTTGACAACGGATAATTTTGGTTTTCGAAGAGTATAAAGAGGCGTTCGTACGACTTGTCACTATACCAATACCCTTTTGCACTCAATAAAAAAACACAGATAGACTCAAGCTGATTTTGATGAAATCCAGCTAAGCTGTCTGTGTTTTTCTTTTATTCCCATTATTTTGGACTAATTTCTTAACCAATTTTCGTTAATACTCAATGAAAATCAAAATCAGACTAGGCGACGCAGATGCAGATAGAACTGAAGTTCATCAAATCAAGTTAACAACGTCTGCTTTTGATTTTCGAAGAGTATAAATTCATACTCACTAGGAGGAAGCCTATCTTTGTTTCAACCCTCTTTTGACCAAAAACGCCCTTCATCCTACCAAATACAGATTCTAATAAAACGGTAAAGGATATAAAGCAACAAGACCCAACCAAACATCGTCAGGTAAAATACAAGACTGAATGAATATTGCTGAAACTGCTTTATTTCACGTTGACTGGTCTGGCTCACTTCATCAGCTTCCTCTATTACATCTGATTCGCGATAAGCATTGACTAACAAGCGATAATCAAAAGGAGGAATTAGTGGATCACATGTCAACAAGGTTACCATATCCTGACTCTCAACAGGTAATAACTTTTGCCAATCTGTTGCTTTTATCACTTCTGTATTTTTTACCAAATACGTCAGCGTCCTCCCGCCAACCTCAATAAAAATCTTATCACCTTCTCTCAACTCTGACAGTCGGAAAAATCTGAGATCATTGTACCAACTACGGTGACCGGCAATGACACTTCGTCGACCTATTCCACCTATAGGTAAAGCTGTTCCTATAACAGAAGCAACTCCATCATTTAAATGTTCACTGGTTGCCCCAACATAAATAGGTTGTCGAATTTCAATTTTTGGAATACTCAAATAACCAATTGCCCCTTCCATTAATTCAGAAGATAACACATCGGTACTATTTGAATCATTTTTCTCTGCAAAGGGATCAACTGTGGGTAAGTCACCACCACTAACCTGTTCCCCATAAGCCTTAATTTCTTCGAGTTGCTCTGTCGAAAAGAATTTAGAATTCCTACGATAAGACTGATACTGTTGGAAAACTTGAAACTCCTGCACTGACATATTTGTCAGTAACACTAAAGGAAGCAACAAACCAACCAACATGAAAATATATCCTATTCTTTTCATCATTTCATTTCCCCCTTTTGACACTTCTTCCTACGGAGAAGATAGAGGATAATAACAATCACTACTATGATTAATAGGGCTACCAAGTAGGATAGCGTTAGCATATCCAAAAAGAATGCCGGTTTTTGCTTGATGGCAACTTTCGGCTCATAAGGAACGCGATGTCCACGTACCAACAAACGATGGCTGTTAATCATATAAGGAGTACAGGTTAGCAAGGTTGCATAGTCTTTTCCGTTTTGAACTATAACAGGATCAAAATTATTCGGTTCAACAACTAAAATCTGGTCCACCTCATAAGCCAAGACCTCAGCTATATTATGAATGTAGAATTGATCCCCAACTTTTAAATGATCGAGATTGGTAAATAGCGAAGCATTAGGAAGACCACGATGCGCCGTAATCACAGTATGAGTACTTTCTCCACCAACTGGCAAGGAGGAACCTTCCAAATGCCCCGCTCCTTTTTGTAATACTTCCTCAGTTGTACCAGCATATATAGGAATTCGCTCGTTGATTTTCGGAATTTCTACAAAACCAATTTTCTCCTTCACCTCAAGCATACGAGCGTATTCCACTACCCCAGCCTTCTCTTCTTCTGTGTAAGGATCTTGCAATTTGTGAGGTTCCAAGGTCTGGTTGTAGGCCCTAGCATGCTCCAACCTTTTCAGAACTTCTTCACTCGGTAACTGTTGTGCTTGTTCATAAAATGATTGGATTTTATAATCAGAGTCATAACGATAATAATATTGAGAAATCCACGGATACAGCGTCACTACTAAACCAAAGAGAAATAAAAGCTTCAAGAGTATGGACTGTTTAGACATTCCCTTTCTAAGTTGTGAACGTTTCATCATTACTCGTCACTTTCTTTTTATTTTTCCGCCTTTTTGTTAATAAGAAAATCAGTAAAATACCGACAAACATTCCAAGCGCATAAAGAAGATAACGAATAAGAATACGCTTCTCTGCATTTTCAGACGCTTTAAGATGCTCTTCTGCAACATAAGGAATACGATGGCCGCGTACCAATAAACGGTGCGTATTCACCATGTAAGGCGTACAGGTTAGCAAGGTTGCATAGTCCTGCCCAGGCTTGACCAGCAATTCCTCAAATTGAGTTGGTTCAGCAATCACTATTTGATCTACTTCATACGCTAATGTTTCTACGATATTGTGAATGTAGAAAGTATCACCGATTTTTACCTTCGTTAAGTCTGTGAATAACCGAGCTTTGGGTAAACCTGTATGAGCCGTTAAGACAGTATGGGTATCGCTCCCCCCAATCGGTAAGGATGTTCCTTCCAAATGCCCTACACCTTTTTGAAGAACGGTCTCAGAAGTTCCTGCATAAACAGGAAGCTTGACCTCAATTTTTGGAATTTCAACATAACCTATCTTTTCATGCAATTCCAGCATCCGTGCATACTCTACCCGTCCAGCTTCATGTCGTGATTTGGTATACGGATCCTCCGAAACCACATTATTCAAACTCTCATTAAAAGCTTGAGCTAAATCCATTCGTTCCTTAACCTCCTCAGAAGCTAAGGTCTTTTTTTCTTGGTCGAAAGAATTAGTCAGCTGATCCGACTCATATCGATAATAAAAATTAGAAACATGAGGATAAAGTAAAATCCCAAATCCAATCAAAAATACCAAGTAAAAGGGGATATTACTTTTCTTTTTTTTCTTTGTAGTTTTTCCCGATTTTTTCTGTATCATAATCCGAACTTTATTATTCTTCCATTGTCTTTCTACTGCATTGCAAAGCTAATACTCAATGAAAACCAAAAGTAGCCTGGGAAACAAAGCCGAAGACAGAACTGGAGTTCATTAAGGCTAGTTGACAACGGATAATTTTGATTTTTGAAGAGTATAAAATCCCCTACATTCTGCTTTTATTATACCATAATCCAACTTTAAAACGAAAAATCCCATTGCCCCAGATTCAACCTGACAATGGGATTTTCCCTCTATTCTAGTCTGTCAAACGTTATCGCTTAGTATAAGTTACCAAGCGATAACCTAGCAAGAAGAGCAAAATACCGGTAGATAAAACTGCAATTACCACCACATTTCCTGTATATGGAATTTCAATTCCAGGAGGTGTAACAGGTTTATTCTTAATCTTAATGATCTCGGACACATGTGAATCCGAGGTTATTTCAAAAGGAATCGTATCTTGAGATAAAATGTAGCCAGTAGGGGCCTTGACCTCTTTTAAGTAGTAAGTACCATAAGGAAGAGGACCTACCACAAACTGACCATTCGAACTTGAAGTGACGTGATAAGAATTGCCGCCGACTATCACTTCCTTCAATTCTCCGCCTACTTCCTCAAGAACCGCAAACTCTGCCCCAGATAAAGGGGCTGTACTTGTTGATACCTTTAAAAACGGCTTACTCCCCTTTTCTTCGCTAGGTCTCCTGACCTTAGCCTCAATCTTTGTAACACCTCTACCTACATTCATCAAGAATGGGATAACTTCTAGACTCGTAGGAGTTCCTGCTTGTCGAACGTAATACCAGCCCTTAGTCAATCCTCGAAAGGTAGTTTGATCTTCTGATGTAATGGCCTTAGAGGCAATGGGTTCTCCATAGGCTTGGTTCAAGTCCGAACGGCTTTTTTGATACAAGGTATCTGCCAACTGCTCAGCAGAGACTGGCTCTTCTGTAGCGATAAACCAAGCCTCCAAACCCGTTGATACTTGACTGGTGTCCACTCCTTGAGGGAGAGGAATATGAACCTGAACTCCAAAGGTATCCTCTGCTTGAGCCGAGAAAGAGGGCAGAGACAACGAACAGACCAGTGCCATCATGCAACAAACTAGCTGTTTTATAATCCTCATATTACCCTCCTTTTCTTCATTTGGTTAAGCATCTTCTGCTTGGCGTTTCTTCATAGCAACATAAGCGAATACCATCGCACTCAAACCTACAACTGTGAAGACAAGTGTACCGATACCACCCGTTTGTGGAATGGTTACTTTTTTGTTTTTGATTTGAGTATGTCCATCAATTGACAATTTAACTCTGTCATCATTCCAGCTACCTCTTTGAACTTGGAATTCAATGCCTGTACTCAATAAAGCATAGCCTTCTGGAGCTTTGGTTTCTTCTAGTGTATAGGTACCTTGTTTTAAACCTTTGACTTCAAATTTACCATCTTTAGATGAAATGAATGTAAAGGCTTTAGTTTTTTCTGTTACCCACTCCCACTGCATACTCAACGCTTCATAGGCTGCGTCACGCGCTGCTTTCTCTTTTTCAGCATTTCCATTCTTCAACGCTATTAGGTAGGCTTGTTCTGCTCGATTGTATTCTGTTACTTCTTGATCTTTTGTATCGGACGCTTTCAATGCTAAATAGCGTCCTTCACCATTCTTCACTACAAACTCTGCACCTGTGAGTTTTTCAATGTCAGCTGCATCTGATTCCTTATCATTAGTCTTGATAAAGCGTTTACCGTAAGTGATAACTTTTGGTTGTTCTGGTACAATTGGTGGTGGGTTGTCTGACGGGTTGTTGGTTACTGTAACAATGTGAGCTTTTTCTCCACCTTCACTAGCATAAGATGGAATAGTTCCAGAAGTCGTATCTTCCACTACAATATACTCAACACCTGCTTTAAGATTGTCACTAAATTCTTTAGTAGTTTCGCTAGGTTCTAACGTAAATTCGCCAGCAAGTACACCTGTATTTTTTTCATATACCTTGAATTTTACCGATTTTTTATCTTGTTCTTTTGTCCAAATCTTGTTAACTTGGATTTTTACTTTACCACCTTCTTCTTTCGGCGTTACAGGTTTTGGTTCAGTTAAAGTACGTGGGCGATTACCATAGTGGAATTTCACTTGGTTAGGGATTTCAGTATCCACTTTTGCTGAATCGTTGAGGATACCTTTGTAGTTCAAGGTGATATTAACATCCTTCTCTTTAGCTACAGCTTCAATAGCTGCTAGACCTTCCTCTTTCATTTTCACCATGAAGCCACGTTTATCTTCGGCTACTGTATAGTGAGTATCTTTGGCTAAGTTAGGGACTTCTTTGGAAACAACAGACAATGATTGTAGTTTAAAGTCCAATCCCTCAACCATCAAATCTTCCCAAACAATTGTCTTGTAGCTAGAACCTTTTGGAATTTTAGTTGTAATTTTATACTCTATCTCATCACCGATAGTGACATTTTTTGTGTCAGTTGTATTGTCACCAAAAGTTTTTGTTACAGTCGGTTTATCTTCTGTGTTTTTTGGATAAACGTGAAGTGGTTTATCTGTATTATTAAAGTAACCACTTCCCTCCGGGTGTGTAACTGGTAGAACAAGACGGAAAGGAACTGCCTTAGCTTCAGTTAGTTCGCTACCAGTAGCGTCACCGTTTTTATTGTAGTATGGTGATGCTTCCTTATCTTCTACAAAAATGTAAGTTCCATTTTCAAGAGTAAATGAAGCACCTGCACTGCCAGCATCTGTGTTGACACCTTTAGTACCATAGTCATTGGTCATTTTTTGATAGTGCTCTGTAGCACCCTCACCAGTAATACCTAACTGTGTACCAGTTTTTGTACCTTCTACTTGATTGTCAACTTTCTTCCAAACCTTAAAGTTGACACCTGCAATTTCTGTAGCAGATTGACCAAAATACTGTGTAAACTTACCTGTTTGAATTTCTGTACCATCATACTTCTGGATAGCTTGTGCTGTCTGGTGGTCAAATCTTTCAAAATCTTCCTTGCTCATCAAGACCTTATGCACCACAACCTTCGTTTGATGCGGTTGCGTATCTTCGGCATGGACTAAGTGTTTAATATTTATCAGTGAACCGAGCACCGTTAGGAACACAGTAAACACCGAAAATAATTTCGTCAATTTTTTCATTGTATACTCCTATTTTTTATTTCTTATTTTGTTTACATTAGGAACTATCTAGTATATTTCCGACGTTGCTCAACGGCAAAAGCAATGAACATCATCACCCCCCCTAATGCAATATATGGAATGATACCCATACCACCTGTTTTCGGATATTCTCCTTTGCGGAGGTTTTTCACGATAATCAGGTGATTGTCCATATTGTCTAGACTGACGAGGTCCTCTCCATCTTGGATAGAGATAGCCCCATCTGCACCAATATTAATATGGAATTCTTTTTCAATCTTTTGATAGCCGTCAGGGGCTACTATCTCTTTCAAGATATAGGTTTTCCCTACTGCTAAATTGTCAAAGAGGACTTCATCCCCTGTTGTAGTCGTGGTTTTAACAACTGGGTTTGCTTGAGGATTATTGCTTTCTGTCAACTCAAACCGAGCTTCTAAACGTTGCGTAGGATCGCTATAAGACCGTTTAGCAAGTTTGATGTGGGTTGTTTGTTTTGTATTCTTCATGTTAAAGAGAATAACATTATCGCCATCTACCCTTTCAGCTAAGGTAACCTGATTATCTCCATTATGAAGCTTGGTCGTTCCATCATGGTTTATCTGGAAACGGTATTTCTTAGGATTTAATTGATATCCCGTTGGCGCAACTGTTTCTTCCAAAATGTAGTAACCAAAACTCAAAGATGTTTCAAAGAGACCATTTTTCGTCACACCACTAGCAACTTCGGTATCCTCAACACCATCATTGTTTGGATCACTGTAAATTTTAAATGTTGCACCATTTAGAAGGTGATTCTCGTCACGATTATCTGTTTTTTGGAGTCTGAACTTAAATTGCTTGAAGTTCTTGATGGTGATCTCAAGGGTAGCACCTTGTGACGTATCAACTGTCACCATATTCGGATCTGACTCTAAAATTTGTAAACTACCATCTGGTCGGATTTCAAATTTGGTATCTTGTAATTGATTAACAGGGCGATAGCCTCCCGTAGGAACAACTGTCTCTTTCAAAATATAGACGCCAGCTGGCAAGTTCGAGAAGGTGATACTGTTGTCAGCATTATCTGTATTTCCCTTCATATTAACACCATCAGTTACAACTGGATGACCAGCATCTGTAACAAGTTCAAAGTGCGCATTTAAACCAAGAGTCGGATGGTGATAATCACGTTTTTTGATTTTAAGATTGTACCTACGCTCGTTATTTTTCACTTTAATGCTGATCGCATTTGCAAGAGCACCACTAACACCAGGTAAATCTGTTACACTAACCGAATTAGTTTGATTTAAAACTCTAAAACGTGTCACAGCTTTCTGTTGCGTTACCGCATAAGCTTGCGTTGTTTCGTATAACTCCAACAATACCGGTGCACTCAAACCGTCATAACCTTCTGGTGCTTGTGTCTCCACAAGAACATATTTGCCAAGCGCTGTCGCAGTTAATCGTGTCAAACTGCTTTGACCTGTAAATGTCAAGGTTTGTACGAGATTGGTATCGTCAAGAGAGGCGCTTGATACAGTTGCCTCTGTTGTACTATCGTCAACTTTATAGAGCTTAAAGGTAACAGGTTTTGAGATTTGCTTGTTATTCGCATCTACTTTCTCAATTTTGAACTCTGGATTTTCGATGTTACCGATTTTAATAACATTAGCGGCAGCATCACTTCCACCTGCTTCAATCGTTTGGGTAGCATCTCGAACACTTACCTGCAATTCTCGGATTCCCAACCATCTATTTGTTCCCGTCTGTAGATTCCGTACACGAATGTATTGAGCATAGATATCTACAGTCTGAGTAAGGTCGGTCTCGGTGAAATTACCAATTGATTGATAGGTGATACCATCCGGTGAATACTCAAGGGCATAGCTATCCATTTTGTCATGGTCACTACCGTTTGTGGTATTTTTACCTTGAGCAAAGCGAATTTGCGTTACGCGCTGAGGCGAACCTAAGTTCACTCCCCACCATTGTCCCTCATTCAAAGTCGATCTTGGAAGTTGGTACAAGGCACCGGTTGCCAAATCACCATCCAGCGCCTTATCTTCTGTACTAGAGCCATAGGCAGAGGCCATAGCAATCTCTGCAGATTTTATCACATGCAAACCACGTGCTATGTGACTACTTGCATCCGAGTCAGAGTAGAAACGGACACTGCCATCCCTATTAACATAAATCGTGTAGTTTTCTGTCGATTTGATATAGCCAGATGGGGCTTGTGTTTCTGTCAGAGTATAGACCCCAGGCTGGAGGTTTTCAAAAACAAAGTCTTGGTTTGCGGCTTGCTGTTTGACGATAGGGGCAAAGTTTACATCGTCATTCTTTGCCAAAGTAAAGGTCATTTGTCCAGTGATAAGGTTGGTCAAATCACTAATCCCTTTAACACGCTTGCTAACTTTGAATTTTCCGAGTGGATAGTTCTTGACTTTTATCGTAATCGTATCTGGCGAGCTCGTCGTCACATCAATACCTTCAAGATAATCACTATTCACTTCTACTATACCATCTACCCGAATAGTGAATGGTACCAAACCTGATAAGCCGATATAACCCGATGGAGTTTTTTCTTCCTTGATATAGTAAGTCCCTGGGGCAAAGTTTTTAGGGAAGCTGAACTCTCCATTGTCAAAGTTTGAAATTTGCCCATCAATTACATTCCCTTGGCTATCCGTAATACCAATACGTGTCTGCACAGTTACTTTCTGTCCAGTCAGTGCATCAATTTTCTGCACTTTAACTTTATAAGTTGGAGGGCGGTTAATAATACGCTCACTAGTACCAGATTCAAAACTGATAATTCCAGTCTCAGATACCGTAAATCGTGCCGCAGCTGTTGTTAACTTACTATAACCTGCTGGCGCACTAGTTTCCCAAAGTTCATAGGTTGTACCACCTTGCAAGTGGTCCACACGGAGCTTGCCTTGACTATTTGAAGTTAAGCCTGTTAGAACTCGTTTGTAGCCTGTTTGGGTTATCTGACGAAGCTCAAACACTGCATCTGCGAGTGGCTGACCTTGCTCATTTACCTTGGTGAACTCAGTACTAAAGTCCTCGTCAACAACATTTATACTAAAGTTTCCGTTGACAACTTCTACCGCTCCCGTCTGTGTATTGGAAGTGTCTGTTAATTTGCGTACTTTTAGCTCTCCATTTTCCTCATAAACCTCAATATCAAGAGGAGGAATCGTTTTATAACCCGCAGGAGCTTTTGTCTCCGTCAAAGTATACATGCCTTTTGCGAGGTTAGAGAAAATAAACTGACTTGCAGGAAGAACTTCTCCTATTGTGACATCATAATTTCCACCATTTTTACTCTGCAGTCTAAAGACAGCTCCTTTCAATGGCTTACTTTCACCAAATTCAAATTTATTGATTTGAAGTGTAGTTGATTTAGTATTAACAACTTCTGTTGGGTCATTGACATCGTATTTTTTCCCATCAATGGTAATATTTTGATTATCGGTTACAACAATAGTGTGCTCTGTCGGATCCAAGATATAGCCAGGTGGTGCACTAATTTCTTTAAAGGTGTAGGTACCAGCTAAGAGTTCTGAGAAGGTGAACTCACCATTGGCACTACTTCGAACTGTTTGGTAAGGTCTCTTATTAGCATCGTATATGGTGAAAACTGCACCTTCAAGGGCTTTCTTTTGACCATTTTCATACGCAACTTTTTTCAGCTTTAAACTGTACCAGTCTGTCGGATAGGCGCCACCACGTGCCGTAGTTTCTGCCGCACGGCGGTAAATCTTTTGAGAGCCCGTAGTTCCACTAAAGTATGCCTTTTGAGCAGCATTGTAGTAATAACCACCATTGGTCGCACTACCTTTTCGCATCTTGATACGGGCAACAAGTGCCTTATTTTGAAGATTTTCATAGTAAAACTCAAGTGTATGAGTAGAAGTAAAACCATCAAACGATAAATCAGACGTACTCTCTTGCTTAATGTAAACCGCTACACCAATTGATGTGCCTGGAACTTCGTAGTGATACTGAGTATGTCCGTTTTTGGTAGAAGTTCCTTTAAAGGTCATTTTCACCGGATTAGTGTAGGAAGCTGCTGCGGTCGCATCTGCAACATAAAACTCAATATCCTTCCCTACACTCTGGTCAGTATTACCATAGGTATATAAACTCATCTGTGGATGGATAAAATCCCAAAACTTCCTACCTGATGATGTATGATTTCCACCTGCATTATAAATCAAGTCCCATTTGATATAGTCCTGCCCTTGTTCGTACTCATACTTGTTTACACCATCAAATTGGTGAAGATCTCCTTGACGTGATCCATTATTTGTAGCATTGAGCGTACCAGTCGTCGTGACTGTCTTATCACTATAAGAAAAAGAACTGCCTGAATAACTTCCTGTAAAAGTCAATTGCTTATTTAATATGGTTGAGCGGAGATTTTCCCTCTCATACCACTTTGGCAAAACAGGGTTAGCACCTATAAGATAAGGACCTCTGAAAGAAGTATCATTATTTTTTTGAATGATGTTACTTGGTTGACTTCCGATTGTATACCAACCGCTATATTCTGAAACAGAGTAAGCATTCTTCGTCAAGACAAACTTAAGTTCTCTTTCCTTCGTATGATAGACCTTCGCAATCTCTCGACCGTTATTATCATAGACTGGTGTCCACTCTCGATTTGGATTGGCTGGGTGATCCAATTTTAGTTCTTCTGGAATTTCAACTGTAAAGCTATCACCTTCTTGAGCAAAAGGTGGGATTTTAAACCCAAGTTTCAACGATCCACTAAATCCCCCCCAAACAGTACTACCACTTCTGTACTTAATGTAGTTAATATCAATTGGCTCAACAGAGGTAATCCCATAATTGGTAGGAAGTCCCGAGGAATCTGGCTGGATAGTTGAAGACTCGTCTTTCTTGTTATTAAAAAGATAAGTCAGGCTTTCGAGATCAAATATAGCAGATGTTAGGATGTAACCATCTGGTACAACCTCATTTACTTCGTAGGGAATCCGCTTCTTCGTCGCTGTCGAACCTGTCCCTGAAAATTTAGGAACATCATTTACCGTAATAGCTGACTGATCTGCAGACAGTGTTTGGGTTTGATCGATTGTCCCACCAGTTATTTTAAAGGTAGTAGTCACTGGTGTAGCTTCGTTCACCCAATTCTTCTGGATTTTTATATCACCCTTCAGCGCTTCTAATTGTGCTCCTGAAATGGTGTGGTTGGCTTTCTCGTTTGTAACATTTGTCACTGTCTTAACCAAAGCGACCGCACCTGCCGGAACATTGTCAACCGTAATCTGGTTCCCAGACGTAATGACCTTTTCAGCTTTAGTTTCAGTATAGGTTCCATTACTTGGTTCATATATATAAACCTTATATTCATGGGCAGCTTGTGAGCTATCTAGAGCAACATCAAATGTAAAACTTTGGGTTGTCGACGTATCATTTAGTTGTGAACTAGTCCATTCGATAACCTTATCGTCATCATCACGATACTTACCAATTGTACGATTGGTATTGGAAGTATTGACCGTATCTACCTTTAAGTCCCCTAGAGGACCACCATCATTTTTAGCTGGAAGCGTAATAGTATCTGCTGTTGATAAGGTACGTGTTTCCGTCTGAGTTAGGGTAACCGATGTGCCATTATAGGTAAGCTTGCTCCCCTTTGGAGCATTAACAGTTACTTCCGACCGATAATCCAAACTATAGTTATCACTTGGAATCACCACAGGAGTCTCAATCGTATAGACATACGTCCCGTTTCCAACTGGTAAATTATCAGTAGCCGACTTAAAATTATCTGAACTACCGAAGTATGTCGTATTGGGCGTTATTGCAACTCCATCCTTCATGATAGAAGTAATTTTAGGTTCACCCAAACCAGAGTCAGTTGTTGTTGAGAAGGCATTTCTAATGGAGGTGATATTGCTATTGGCACCACCTACCGTAGTAGTGTATTCCCAAATGATTTTTGTGGTATTGGTATTTGAGTCAACCACTACCTCTTTTTTCTTCAAGACACCATCTTGTGAATAGCTTTGATAAATACCTGGAATTGAAATTGTAATAGGTTTAAAAATGTATTTTATATTTGACTCTTCACGCGTGATGGTTGTTGTTTTATTCCCGGATATGGTGGTCGTTGTAGTGGCATTTGCATTTCCTGTCACAGTAGGATTATCAAATAATGAAACATCAAGTAGCGAACGTGCTACTCTCGCTGAACGCGGCATCAAAGATGAATCCAATATTGAATTCAGCATAAGTCCTTCTAAAGGATTTTTAGGGACGTTGCTAATTGAGACGTTTTGTCTTGATTGAGCTACTGTTAACTCCACTACTTCTTTTGTGGCAGAAATCTCATAACCATCTATGGTAGATTTTTGAATTACCGCATAGTTTCCCAACGGAAGATTTGAAATCGTTAGGAGACCATCTTTATCTGTCTGACCAGTATAAACAAGATTTTCACTTTCTACATTACGCACCTCAAATGTAGCACCTTCGATGGCTTCATTTTCAGTATCCTCAATGCCCTCTTCTTGTTCAGAACTAGATTTTGTTAATTTGATACAGATAACTCCTCGTTGTTCGACCAAAGCATCCACAGCTTGCTCTGACTCTGGAACTGTTGAACTTCCTTGTGATTCTGGATTGTCAGGTACATTTTCTTTTGTTTCAGAGACGGGTGGGTCTTGAGAAGGGCTTACTACATTGACATCCTCAGTAGATGAAGGCTTTTCATTAACTTGAGAATACTCCTTAAAGACACTCGGTTCAGCTTTAAAATATGCGATATGATCCGCAGCTACTACCGCTACTAACTCCCCCTTAATAACCTCACTAACCTTGGTAAAACTTAAAGTCAGACTTACATTATCTGCCGAATAATCCAATTCTGTTGTTGGCAGCAGTCTATAGGAATGGTAGTTTTCTCCATACACTGGAAGTTCTTCTACAGTTTTTGACAATACATCTAATTCATTTGAAAGAGAGCGTTTTTCTGTCTCACTCTTTGTTATAGCTAGGTCCTTCTCGTTATATGACTCATCTAGTTTCCAACCTTTTTCTAAATCATCTTTCTTTAACTCTAGCCCTTTTTGAGTGATAACTACTATACCTTTTTCGTTAAAATTCTGTGTAGCTAAACTCTGCTTATCTATTGTAATTTTTTGACCTATAGTCTCTGGACTAGACAACGATTCTACTAACTCAATATTTAATCTATCTTTGTACTCCTTTTTGTCTTCGATATAGGTGCGTCTTATTCTTGAAGCACCATTGGTCGACAAACTTTCTGCCATGATACACATCGCATCTGTAAAACTATACGTGCATAGAAAAAAAACTGACATTAAACTAGCTAATTGAACTGCTTTCTTTCTAAATTCTATCATCTCGTACTCCTTGGTTTGTGTCTAAATCTGCTAAAGTTGAGATACAGGGACATTATCTTTTCCGGTTCTAAATATAAACAAAATCAACTTTAATACTTATTAAGCTTACATGAAATTGATAGTTCAAATACCATTATTTCAATTTACTATAATATAAATAGTAAATCACCGTAAGTTCCCTGCAATCTTCCTCTAGTTTTCACTTTTTACAATAACACTTATACAGATTTTTTCCATATACAATCTTACTTGATTTCCCTCTAAAATCAAGCGACATTTAGCGAGAAACACAGAAAAAATAGAAAAAGAACATCTGGAAATGACAAGAGTCACCTTAATATAAAAATAACCATATTTCAAAAAATATGCATCACACCATATTACATTTCAAACACTGACTCTCTAATGAGTCTAGGACAAAAAGATTTGTTTTTTTGAAATACCTCATCTGGTCATTCTGCAGATTGATAAACAAAACAAAAAAACGAACAATACTAGTTTCTAGATACCCTAAAACTAATTTTGTTCGTTTTTATATATAAAATTATACTTTTTCTCAAAATCATTAAGAGACTAATTTCGGATTCGATTGAATAAAAGATGTAGCTTAAATATTTCGGCGACGCTATTTTAGTTGCAGAAAACTCAGATTTCTAAGCTATTATATATGAGTCTGTCCTGAATTCTTGATAAAGAATTCCCGAACTACCTAAAAAGGACTTTTCACCTTTTAGCCTAACATGCATGAATAAAAAATTACTCACAGGCAATCTAGCACAAATAATAGCCCAGCTAGGTAAAAAGTACAACGCCACTTCTTTAAGTTAGTATCAATATCTCAGTGCAGTAGTTGATTGCTCTAGCAATCTGAGAGAATTGCTTGAGGTTAGAAATTGAACAAACAAAGTTTGTGCTGAGACAGCCCAAGAAACTGTTTCGGCCTGACCCTAGAAATCAAAAGTGAGGTAAAAAAATTGGATATAGGATTTGTAAAGAAAATCACAGCAATTCGTATTTTATAGTCTTTTAATTTACTTTTAGTACGAGGCAATGAGCCGCAGGCATAACTGAAGTTAGGCAAGGATGAGAAGACGGACTCTACTAGGAATAGTCGTCTTTCCCACTTGCCTGGTTTTTTATCAGAATCAATTTCATTATTGAAACCAATTACCATTTAACTATCTATACCCCAATAATCAAAGGATTCTAACAGGTTCAAGAAAGACTCAAACATTCCCCATCGTCAGCCCCGACTGATGTCGTTCTTTCAGTAAATGTCCAAACCAAGACTCTAGCAAACCTGCCAAGGCAATGACCACCGTATTGATAATCGTTCCTAAAGCAAACATAAACTACCTCAACAATTCTGTCGCGTAGCTTATGGCAGAAAGAGCGTAAAGGGGAGCCGTTTCTGCTCGTAAGATACGAGGGCCGAGACCAGTTTTAACCGCTCCTGCTCCTTCAAATGTGGCTACTTCCTCAGGTGATACGCCACCTTCTGGGCCCACGATGACCAGAACTGATTGGCCGATTTCTAAGCCAGATAAGATTTTCACTAGATTGACTTGTTCGCCCTCTTTGGCAGCTTCTTCATAGGCTAAGATAATCTGGTCAAACCCTGCTAGCTGAGCTAGGAAATCCACTCTTTTCTCAAACAAGCGAACAGCTGGAATGCGATTGCGTTTGCTTTGCTCGGCTGCTCCTTGGGCGATTTTTTCTAACTTTTCTGCTTTTTTTGCCAGTTTTTTACCGTCCCATTTGACCACAGACCAGTCCGCTGGAAAGGCCCATAAGGCGGTCATGCCTAATTCCGTTGCCTTTTGAGCGACAAACTCAAGCTTGTCTCCCTTTGGAAAGCCCATAGCAATGGTAACGGAAACGGGCAATTCGACATTGTCTGCCAGTTCTTCGATGATTTCAACAGATTGGCTCTGGTTGTCCACTACCCGTGCCAAGCGTTTGATACCATCGTCAAAGACCAGGACAATCTGGTCATCTGCCTGCAAGCGCATGACAGAAAACATATGCTTGGCAGTGTCCTTATCGGTAATCTGAAAAACGCCCTGCGGTGCTCTGCCATTGACAAAATACTGCTGCATCCTAGCCTCCAATCACACCTGAGCGATCAGCCGTTTTCTTGAAGACGCAGCAATTCCACTCGCCCTGAATCATGTGGGTCTCAAGGAAGAAGCCAGCCGCCTCCGCAGATGCTCGCACCATGTCCCACTTGTCCGCTATGATGCCACTCATAATCAAGTAGCCCTCGTCCTTGACCAGACGGTAGGCATCCTCGGTCAGATGAATGAGAATATCCGCCAAGATGTTGGCAACGATGACTTCTGCTTCAATGTCAACGCCACGGAGAAGGTCGCCTGCCGCGACATGAATATTGCGAGTATTGGCATTGAGGTCAATGTTTTCCTGGGCCACACGCACCGCCACTTCATCCAAGTCATAGGCGTAAATCTCCTTAGCACCCAAGAGAGAGCTGGCAATGGAGAGGACGCCTGAGCCTGTGCCGACGTCAATGACCGTTTCGCCACCACGCAGAATCTGCTCCAAGGCAAAGAGGCTCATCTTGGTCGTCGGGTGGGTGCCCGTACCGAAAGCCATGCCTGGGTCCAGGCGGATAATCTTCTCACCAGCAGTCGCCTCATAGTCGGTCCAAGACGGCACAATAGTCAAATCGTGGGTAATGCGGGCTGGCTCATAGTATTTCTTCCAGTTGTCCGCCCAGTCTTCCTCCGCCAGTTCCTGACTTTCTAGGCTGACCTGACCCGTTTCCAAGCCAAAGCCGGTCAAATCCGCCAGGCGAGTTGCTAAGTCTGCCTTAACTTCCTCAATATCCACAGTATCAGGATAATAGGCCGTAATCGCAATCATATCCGACTGCTCCACCTCTGGATAGAGTTCACCGAAACGGTCCTCCTGTCCCACATAGTCAGCTGAGTCGCTAATGGCCACCCCCTGACTGCCCGTTTCAATCATCAGATTTGAAACTGCTTCTTCTGCATCACGATGCACGTGAATCGTTAATTCTTGCCATGAGTTCATGTTTGTTGTTCCTTTTCTTTTCTATGCGTCAATCACTGTATTATTGTACCGATTTCTAACCCATTTTACAAGTTAATGTTACGCAATGGAGCCCTAATAATACTTTTTCGAAAATTTTCTAATCGCACTGCGAATAAACATGTGTAGGAAAGTTTGAGACGGTGGTTCCAAGTTTCTGAACGGAGGTGATGCCCATGGAAGTGGACAGCAAATCTGCTAGAAAGGAGGAATGCTTTTGTCCGTAGCTGATGGACTGATTGTCATGCTCACATTCGCAAGTTTACTTGTTGAAATGCTGAGCTTGATAATCGTCATCATTTTAGCTATTCGAGATAAAAAATAACCGTCAGCAAACTTTGACACAGTTCTGACGGTTATTTAATCTAACGAACTGAACCACCGTTTAGCGGTCCTACTGGGCGTTGAGCTGGAACTCAACGCCTTTTCTATTTTTAGAATAGCAAAAGTTTCACCCACAGTCAAGCAAGAGAGGAAACGGAATGTCAAATAGAATCTATTACCCTCAATTCTATACCTACTGCACCATATTGTTCTAACTGTTCTCGCGAATAGTAAACTTCCATATCTTCTGGTTTCGCCTCTCTGATACTGCTTTGCGTATACCCACAAGATAATAAATCCAGTTCTTTGTATAACTGAGCAAAATTATCAAATATGTGAAGATCTAATACTTGCACCTCGATCGTTTGCGTCTGATTCTCTGTACAATAAAAACGGATGCGATCTCCAATTTGTATATGCTTGCGCTTCTCATCGTAAAGTCGTAGCTCAATGGTCTTCTGACTAGACTTCATCATTTCAAAAGGTTTTGGAGCCAATAACATTTCATGAACCATCTCAATACCTCGGATATGGGTAGAACTCCCCTTCCACCAAGTCTGCTCTGCCTTTTTCAAAGGCCTCACCGTCCCAAGCAATCGCAAATTCTTGGGCTTCTGGGTCCGCCAAAAAGTCCATGAGGTCATCTAAACCTTGGTCGGCGGTGTCCTTGAGAAAACCTGCGAAGTAGGTCAGAAACTCTGCTGAAAAGCCCTTCTTGGCGTCAAATGGCAGAGCGACCAGGTAGTCTTCCTCGTCAAAGCGAGACTTGTCCTGGTTGTAGAAAAGGACATACTCCTCTAGGAAAATATCCTCCGCAGAGGCATTGCCTTCGTCGTCCACCGTTTCAATCCCAGCCGCGTTCTGTGCTTCCAAGATGAAAGCCAACTCAACTGCATGGTTTTTCTTGTCCCAGTTGAGTTCATAATCGTAGGTAAAATGTTTATCCAGTGCCACTTCCAGCACATCTAAAAATCCATGTTTTGCCATTCTATTTCCTCTTTTCTATAAATTCCAATAAATTTATTTCTCGACCGTATTTGACGGAAGCCTGCTTGTCTTTCTCCAAAATGGACTTGGTTAAATCTAGTTGATTCACCGCCGCCAAGGCTACAGCATAGTGAATAACATCAGCTAATTCTTCTGCCAGACGAGCAGAGCTGTCGTCTTCGCCATCCATCATCTTGCGGCCTGCACGCTGATTCAGTAGCTCTGCCACTTCACCAATTTCCTCCACTAATTTTATAAAGAGACTTTGCTCTGGAACTGTCGTCCCATAGTGGTCACGCAAGTATTCTTCCAAAACACCCACCGTCAACTCCGTCATCTTCGTTTCTCTCCAAATCCTAAAATTGTAGTATAATGATTATACCATAAATGCACTGAAAGGAAGCCTATGCCAGCCAATCTCGCCCTTCGTATGCGACCAAAATCCATTGATGAAGTCATCGGTCAGGAACACCTGGTCGGTCCTGGAAAGATTATCCGTCGCATGATTGATGCCAATATGCTGTCGTCCATGATTCTCTACGGTCCGCCAGGGATTGGCAAGACCTCGATTGCATCCGCCATTGCTGGTACGACCAAGTATGCCTTTCGAACCTTTAATGCCACGACCGACAACCAAAAACGCCTGCAGGAAATCGCTGAAGAAGCTAAATTTTCTGGTGGTCTGGTCCTCATGCTTGATGAAATCCACCGCCTCAACAAGACCAAACAGGACTTTCTGCTTCCTCTTTTGGAAAATGGCAATATCATCATGATTGGGGCAACGACTGAAAATCCCTTCTTCTCAATTTTGCCTGCCATTCGTAGTCGAGTGCAGATTTTTGAATTGCATCCTTTGCAAACCAGCCACATCCGACAGGCTCTAGAACTGGCTCTGACAGATACCGAACGTGGTTTTGACTTCCCCATTACCATTGAGCCTGAGGCTCTGGACTTCCTAGCTAATGCTACCAACGGTGACCTGCGTGCCGCCTATAATTCGCTAGAACTGGCTGTACTTTCGACCAAGGAAAGTGACGATGGCAGTCGCCATATTGACCTAGACGCTGTGGAAAATAGCCTGCAAAAGTCCTACATCAGCATGGACAAGAACGGCGATGCCCACTACGACATCCTCTCAGCCCTGCAAAAATCCATTCGGGGCAGCGATGTCAATGCCAGCCTCCACTACGCCGCCCGTTTGATTGAAGCGGAAGACCTGCCTAGTCTGGCCCGTCGCTTGACGGTCATTGCCTATGAAGACATCGGCTTGGCCAATCCAGAGGCACAGATTCATACGGTGACTGCCCTTGAAGCGGCTCAGAAAATTGGTTTTCCAGAAGCACGGATTTTGATTGCCAATGTAGTAGTCGATTTGGCTCTTTCTCCCAAGTCCAATTCTGCCTATCAGGCTATGGATGCAGCTCTGGCTGATTTGCGGAAAAACGGTCATCTACCTATTCCAAATCACCTGCGTGACGGTCATTATGCTGGTAGTAAGGAGCTGGGAAATGCCATTGGCTACCAGTATCCGCATGCCTATCCTGAAAAATGGGTGGACCAACAATACCTGCCCGATAAGTTACTGAATGCGGACTACTTCACCGCCAACGACACCGGCAAATACGAGCGTGCCTTGGGTATGACCCAAGAAAAGATAAAAAATTTGAAAAAAAATAGACGCCAAAATCCTTGATAGAACTGGTTTTTTGGCACACACAATTTGATACCGCTTACATTTTTGCCATTTTTCTCTTGATTTTTCAAAAAAAAGTGGTATTATTAAATCATAAATAAGAACTGCTGTGGTATACGAATTCATACCTATGTGTTGACCGACTATTTTTGTATTACTAGGGAGACAAAGATCCTCTGACAGTATGCAAGCTGGCACACCCAGAAGCAACTAAGTTAGAAACGCGTCACCCACCTGCTTTTAGCGTGCGGGATCAATACAATCCATGGATAACCGGTACCAATACAGCATTTTTATTTTTTACCTTCCTTAGCTCAGCTGGCAGAGCAGCGGACTCTTAATCCGTGGGTCGTAGGTTCGATCCCTACAGGGAGGATTGGTTGATATGAGGAAAGTCTTGATTTATCAAGGCTTTTTCTCGTTTTTTGAGTGAATTTGTTCTACGCTTCATTTTTTAAACTTTTCTTCATTAAAAGTCACCAATCTACGAATTTCATCATGATTCTCAACTTCCTATTTCCTTCATAACGAATAATCAGGACAAAGCCATCAGTCATATGTATAAGGATTGTACCGACTGCTTAAGCCATAAACTCTAGAATAGCGATGAATTTGTTACATTTTACCTAACAATAACGTTGCGCGTTTGTTTATTGCGGTTTGACTTTTTGAACATTTACAGGTATAATAAATGTGTTTTTCTTTTTATGTAGGTATTCGCTAAACTAATCTAGCGCAAGCTATCTGATGCACCAGACTTGGATAAGCATGTAATATCAATATGAATAAGCAAAACAAACGAGCACAACATTTAGTCTAATTTAACATAATAAGTTTATATGAAGGAGAATAATTATGAATGAACTATTAGAAAAATTAAAAAGCCTAAACTCCGATAAAAACTACACAATCGAAACCGATGAATTGTCAATAAAAAACAACACAATTTTAACGAGAAACAATTGCATACAAATTAATAATATTTCCATGCTCTACAAAAGTGAATTGCAATCCCCAGTTACGTTGATGGATTACATTATCTTAATAGTACTATTCTTTATCAGCCTAATCCCACCATTCATTGGTGTATTGTTATTAACGTTGTACGGTTTCATAGTCTATTCCAAATATAAAAAGCATTTAAAAGACAAATATTACATTATTTTTAACTTGGGTTCCAGTAAAAACTACTACCTCTTTTTTAAAAATAGCCAGTTTCGCAATCAGGTTTTCAATGCTGTTACAAAATCATTTGATAGCTCACTGCAGAACAATTTTTTAATTGATATTAAAAATGAAAAAATCGAAAATCAAACTGTCTTTAAATCAGGAAGTACACAAACAAATGTTTCAGGGGATAATAATGTCTTAGGAAATAATAATACAACAGCCCATAACGGAGATGCAATATCAAATTCAAACATCATAAATAACTCAAAAAATGTAGACACAAATATCAATGATATTCCATGGGATGATATTAGTTTAAGCTTACAAAATATCATATCTGAAAATCAATACATCCTGTCTGAAGGAATTCTTTCCGTTTTCACTCAATTGTTAGAGGCAAGCAAGGAAAAAAATAATGATAAATTTCAAGATACTGTTTCTAAAAACCAGAGTCTTCTAAACAACAGCATGATAAAAGATATTATTGCTGGAACCATGGCAGGACTACTCACAAACTTTTTGATTCACTAAAAAGCTCCATAATCTCTGTTGTGGGATTACCCACTACACAAGCTATAGAATCAAAATTTATTCAAAAATAGAGGCTAGATAAAAGCTCAAAAAATAGAAAGACGCATAAAATCAATGTTTTTAGCAATATGATTTTATGCGTTTTATAATACAGATTATCTCAATATTTGAGGTGAAATTTAAGTCTATGCTAACCTCTATTTTTTTAACTTATCCCACAGGACAACTCGTTTTTCCTGCAATGATTTCTGTACATCGATGATGCGTTGATTCGATGAGCCTCGAAATTGCAGCATAAGATTGCGCTTGGTACGGTCATAGCGACCGTCAACTAGAATATCTAAATAGGATAGCAACTCTAACTTATCCGGAGTTTCTAACATCATTTCTTCCCATGTGTAGCCTGTCCAAGACCAAATGTCCTTTTCTGGCAGTTCTTTCCGAATTCGCTTTACGAGTGGGAGGACCGTGCCCGTGTTCAGAAACGGCTCGCCACCCAAGAGGGTTAGGCCCTGCACATAGGGCTGACCCAAGTCTGCTAAAATGCGGTCTTCAAGCTCCTTGGTATAGGGAATCCCAGCTTTAAAAGACCAGGTTGCAACATTGTAGCAGCCCTCACAGTGAAACAGACAGCCACTAACATATAGAGAGCAACGGACTCCTTCTCCATCCACAAAGTTAAAGGCTTTGTAGTCCATTATTCGCCCTTGACTAAGTTCCTCGCTCTTCCATTCTTGTGGTTTAGGATTATTCATTTCAAATACCTGAGCATAAGCAAATGAAATCTGATCGTTTGGATGAATTCTGTTTTACCAGTACACAGACTGTTTTTATCCATAAATGGTACTTCCAATGCTTTAGCTCGGATTGATCCCATCAAGCCTAGTGCAGAACCAATCTCAATTCCTTTCCTGTTTTGATTCAGTAGTTTGTCACTCCCATTAATCCTCAATCCAGTATCTTTCTACCCCGTCTCGAACATCTTCCAAAACGCCACCACAAGCCACAATCGTACGGCGACTGGCTTGATTGTCTGTCGAGCAGGTCACAAGGACTTTGGAAATATTTTTGGTTGCGGCTTCCTGCAAACCAAGTCGAAGTTGTTCCTTGGCATAGCCCTTTCCTCGCTCGGTCGGGCGAACGGAATATCCGATGTGACCGCCTTTATTGAGCAGGAAATCGTTGAGCCGTAGGCGTAGACTGAGAAAACCAAGGGCTCGACCTGTTTGGTCAAATGATACATATTGAATGGAAGGAACAAAACCGTCTGGTAGATTGAGACCTGCCTCATAATCTTGGTTTCTCAAAATCCAGTCTTCAAAGTCGACATCCCTAGAGATAAAACCTCCGTCCATAGCAGAGTCTGCCGCTTCAAACTCTGCCAACATATCCAAAATCGTTTCCTTATCCGCCACAGTTGGTCTTCTTAGTTCCATTCTAGCCTCCGTATTGTCTCTTGAAAAATTCGCTGATAATGTCAATATCCAGTCCCAAGTCCTGCACAATTTCTGCCTTGTGGAAATCATCATAGTTGTCCTTGCCGCTCCAAACAAAAGAGTTGGTCACAATCTGATAAACCTTGTCTAGCTCGACTGCTCTGCCATTGACCATAAAACCCTCACCGCCTGGAACAATGCCCCACATCTGAGGGTGGAGACCGGTCTGTAGGTCAGAATCCCCTTTTTCTCATTACCATCCCGAATGTTCGCAATCAGCTGTGCCTTCTTTGGAAAATTCTCCATGTAGGAATGCATATCATTGGTATGGAGAATACTAATATCTGTATAGTCCATACTATTTTTTCTTGTTTTTTGCTTGTTTGAGCAATTCCTGCACACGCGCTTTTTTATCCTGCTTCACATTGGAATTCTTCTCATGATAGCGTGCCACCAGGGCCTTCCCCTTATCGTCTAGTTGATATTTTCCCATTGTTTTCTCCTCTTTTTTTATCTCTTGTTCGTTTATAATAAACTTCCACAGCTAACTGGAACTGTGGAAGCTCTACATAGTCTGTTTATTACTTATAAGCTCGACCCATTCATGTGTTTCACACGCGCCGAAATTTCCTTGTGACGTCCTTTTACCATCGGACGGGCCTGTGGATTGCCTAGATAACCACAAGTTCGTTTAACAACATCTACCAATTTAGGATCACTATTTCCGCAACTTGGACACTTGAAGCCACGCTCCGTAGGCTCAAAATCGCCCTCAAAATCGCAAGCGTAACAATGGTCAATCGGAGTATTGGTCCCCAAGTAACCTACACGGTCATAGGCATAGTCCCAAACAGCTTCCAAGGCCTTTGGATTTTGTTGCAGTACAGGGTATTCACAGTAATGGATAAATCCACCACTAGCACCTACAGCAGGATAAATTTTCTCAAAATCCAGTTTTTCAAATGGTGTTGGATTTTTGCGTACATCATAATGGAAACTGTTAGTGTAATACTCTTTATCCGTAATGTCCTTAACGATGCCAAATTTCTCTGTATCCATACGGCAGAAGCGGTCTGTCAGGCTTTCAGATGGTGTCGAATATACTGAGAAATGATAACCATATTCATCCGACCAATCTTCAACCAAGTTTTTCATTTTCTTGATAATATCCACCGTGAAATCTTTTGCCTCTGGGTTGGTCTCCCATTCACCACCGTAAAATACTGTTGCAACTTCATACAAACCAATGTAGCCCAAAGATACGGTTGCTCGACGATTTTTAAAGACTTCATCTACAGCGTCTGTCTTAGCTAAGCGTTTGCCGAATGCCCCATATTGATAGAGAATTGGAGCATTAGCTGGAGTTGCTTCCTTCACTCGTTCCACACGATAGACCAGAGCATCCTTGGCAATGGCCATGCGTTCTGCAAAGATTTCCCAGAACTTATCCATATCTCCTGCAGACTCCATGGCAATCCGTGGCAAATTGACGGTTACGACACCTAGGTTCATACGACCAGATGTCACATCCTCCCCATTTTCATCCTTCCAACCTTGAAGGAAAGAGCGGCAGCCCATTGGCACCTTGAAGGAACCTGTCAACTCAACAATCTTGTCATAAGAAAGCATATCTGGATACATACGCTTGGTCGCACATTCAATCGCTAATTGCTTGATGTCATAGTTTGGAGAATCTGGCTCCAAGTTCAATCCACGCTTAACTGTGAAAATCAACTTAGGAAAGATAGCTGTCCGACCTTCGCGCCCCAAACCCTTGATACGAATGTTCAAAATCGCTTTTTGAATTTCTCTCTCAAACCACGATGTCCCTAACCCGAAACCGAGTGAGGTAAAGGGTGTTTGTCCATTGGAAGTAAAAAGGGTATTGATTTCATACTCCAAAGACTGCATAGCGTCATAGATGTCTTTTTGCGTTTTAGCACGCGCATATTCTTCTTGCTTGTCTGCTAACACCCAATCCTTGGCATCTTTCAAATGCTTTTGGTAATTGAGTTCCGCATAGGGCGCCAAAACTTCATCGATACGGTCAGCTGAGCAACCACCATATTGACTAGAAGCCACATTGGCAATGATTTGTGAAATCTGAGCCGTAGCTGTTTGGATAGACTTCGGACTTTCTACATCTGCATTTCCTATCTTGAAGCCCTGTGCCAACATCCCTTTAAAATCAATCAAACAACAGTTGGTCATTGGTGTATAAGGGCTGTAATCCAAGTCGTGATAATGGATGTCCCCCTTTTGATGGGCATTGGCCACATGAGCTGGCAATAATTTGAGACCGATAGACTTTCCGACAATACCTGCTGTCAGGTCCCGTTGAGTATTGAACACATCCGCATCCTTATTGGCATTTTCATTGACCACAGACTGGTCCTTGCTCAACAGCTTATGAATCTCAAAATTAATATCGGTAGCCTGATGACGGCGAAAATCACGGCGTGTTCGGTATTGAATATAAAGCTCCGCCAAATCATATAAATGAGCCTTTAACAATTCCTGTTCAACGACCGTTTGAATTTCGTAAATTTGAACATCTTTCTCAAATCGGCGACCAATTTCAGCCAAAACAGCTTCTAATACTATTTTTAATCCTGCTTCTGAAACAGGATGTTCTAATTCTTGGTTTGCCCGCCGAAGAGCAGAAAAAATCTTATCCTGGTCAAAGGATACTGTCCGTCCATCACGTTTCAAAACCAATAATTCTATACTCGGTAAGACATTTTCTTGCACATTCATCTGACAAACCTCCAAAATTCTTCACTTCTATTAGTGTAGCACTTCACAAAATAAAAATCAATATCTAGTATACAAAAAGTTAATTTTCTTTTTTTTACACAATATATAGTTCATATTCTAAAATAACTAAAAACAAGAGCCTATTCTGACTCTTGTTTTCTAGTCCATAAAAAGTACAGGTTAATAGCACAGGCCACTAAAATCACAGCAGGCCAAAGCAAACTTAACAAAGGAAGTTTACCGACATTATAGGCAATATAGAGAGTATTCCACACTACCCCTAAACTATAGACAATCGTCAAAATAATTTTCATAAGACACTCCAATTAAATGATAGTGCTATTATACTACAAACGACCGTTGATGTCCTGAATCTGCCGCTCCATTTTCCGATAGTTTAGGAAAAAGAGAGAAGCATAGACCAAGACAAAGATAAACCAGAAGAAGAGGAGGGTACCTAGTTTCACGGGAAACCAGCCAGCCAAAATGCTCAGCGGTGTGAAGCCTAAAGCTGTGATGCAAAAATGCGTTGCCGTCATTCTCAAAAGGCTCCAATCCTGTTCAAAAATCTTGTCTGCCAGCTGAAACAAGAAACCGATTGCTGCCCAAATCAGTACACAGATAAGCATGACGGTTACCTGATTAAAATTGCTTAGGTAATAAGCCCCCATGGTTGAATGTGGATTAACTGGCAAATAATAGCCTTCGCTAAAGAAACCCGCCATGACGATTGAAATCAAACTGCCGATTGTAACGCCTAAACTGGCTGATAAGATGTATTTTTTCATAATCCTAACCTTTCTTTGATAACTTTGAGATAACGACGGGACGAGTAGGTGACAGAGCCATTTTTCATGACTAGTTTGACCAGACCATTGGCTGTCAACTTGAGGTGTTCCAATTGCTTGATGTGAATGATTTCCGACTGGGAAATCTGCAAAAAGTTAGCAGGCAGTTCCTCCTTAACCTGATACAAGCGTAGGTTGGAAGTAAAGGAATCTCCCACCGTTTCCACCTGTAAAACCTTGTCTTCCAAGTAGAGCCTGACAATCTCATCATGTTCCAAAAGATAGACCTGCTCTCCTTTTTTGACTGTCAGCCTAGATGTCTGCTTGTCTAGATTTTGAACATAGGCCACCAACTGTGTAATCTGCTCAGACATAGCTTGAGCCTCAATGGTCACTAAGTCTTCCAAAATATCTGGTGAAATCGCTAGTTTTACTTTCATCTTTTCTCCTTTTTTCTTTCTGACCCTATTAAACACCATTTCTTTACTGGTTTCAAGGGCTTTTGACTATGTGGTCATTTTCCCGCACTAAACGGCAAAAAAAGCCAGAACAGCTGTCCTGACTTTCATTGTCTTATAATTTCTTCTTCAACTCCGCAACTGCCATCATGACTTCCATTGGGGTCATATTGTAGATGTCTAGTTTTTCCAGTTCATCGAGGACTGGGTGAGAAGGCGTGTCTGCGAAGAGGTCGATTTGACCAGACGGCTCTTCCACTACTGACGGAGCTGGGGTAGCTGGTGCAGTAGGGGCTTGGTTTTCAAGTGTCTGCAAAATCCTATCCGCCCGCTGCAATAGCTCCTCTGGCATTCCCGCAATCTTAGCCACATGAATCCCGTAGGACTTGTCAGCTGGGCCTTGTGCAATCTTGTGGAGGAAGGTGACTTGGCCGTCCTTCTCCAAGGTCGATACATGGACATTCTCTAAGTGTTCCAAGGTCTGGCTAAGGTCTGTCAACTCATGGTAGTGGGTGGCAAAGAGAGTCTTGGCACCAATCTTGTCGTGGATGTACTCGATGATAGACTGGGCCAGGGCCATACCGTCATAGGTAGCCGTTCCCCGTCCAAGTTCATCAAAGAGGATGAGCGACCGATCTGTCGCCAGACGGACCGCCTTATTAGCCTCCATCATTTCGACCATGAAGGTCGATTGACCGCTGACCAGGTCATCTGCTGCCCCAATCCGAGTGAAAATAGCATCGAAAATCGGCAATGCAGCCTGATCCGCAGGCACATAGGAACCCATCTGCGCCATGATAACGATAACCGCCAACTGCCGCATATAGGTAGACTTACCACTCATGTTTGGACCAGTAATCAGTTGCATATGCGTATCGGTATTCAAGTGAATAGAGTTGGGAATATAGGTCTGCTTGCCCATGACCTTCTCCACCACCGCATGACGACCACGGTCAATGGTCAGTTCTCTTTGATCTGTAAAGCGTGGACAAACCAAATGTTGCTGCTCCGCCACAACTGCAAAGGCCTGCAAAACATCGATGGTTGCAATGGTCCGAGCTAACTTCTGCAAGCGACCGATATATTTCTCAACCTCTTGGCGAATCCGCATGAAAATCTCGTACTCCAAATTAGCAGACTTATCACGCGCCTCCAACATCTGCCCTTCGATCTTAGCCAACTCTTCCGTTCCATAGCGCTCCGAGTTTTTCAAGGTCGCCTTACGGAAGAAATGACTAGGCACATTGCCCAGATTGGAATTGGTCACATGGAAATAGTAGCCGTCTTTTTTATTGTAATCAATCTTGAGATTATTGATACCAGATGCTTCACGCTCCTTGGCCTCAATCTCCGCAATCCAACCCGCTCCCTCACGCATGACCAGACGGTACTGATCCAGCGTTTCGTCAAAGCCCGTACGGATGATGTTTCCATCTGTGATGGTCCCTTGGGCATCTGGGTCAATAGCAGAGCTGATGAGAGCATGCAGTTCTGGAATTGGGTCCAATCCAGCTACCAGATTGCCTAGAGCAGGCTCATTGATTTGTAGCAAGATATTCTTGATTGCTGGGATATTTCCCAAAGTCTGGGAGAGCTGCAAGAGATCCTTGGGCATGGTTTTTCCAAAAGACACCCGACTGGCCAAGCGTTCGATGTCATAGACACCTTTTAAAGCCTCGACCAAGTCACTCCGTTCAAAGAAGTAATCCAGAAAAACCTGGACGACAGCCTGACGATTCTCAATCCGCTTAAGGTCAATCAAGGGACGATCAATCCATGTCCGCAATAGTCGCATGCCCATTGCTGTCTTGGTTTCGTCTAGCAACCAGTACAAACTACCGTGCTTCTTGCCTGTCCGACCGTTTTCAAGCAGGTCCAGACTGGACTTGGTTGCATAGTCCATTTGCAGATAGTCCTTGATTTCATAATGGACCACCTTTTGCAAGTGGCTTAGATCTCGCATCTGAGTCCGATGAAGGTAGCTGAGGAGTTTACCCGCCGCAGCCTTTTCCAAGTCTGTCAAGGAGTTATCAATCAGCTGAACATCCTCCTTCACCTCATCTTCAAAAGACAGCAACAAGTTCATCTGATTCGAGAAAACCTGCTCCTCTTCCTCCGACAGAGCATAGCCGATGACCAATTCACGTGCCCGTAAGTTGCGGATTTCACCGCAAAGACTGGTAAAATCATCCAAACTAGTCACAAAAAACTGACCTGTTGATACATCCATATAAGAAAGTGCGAACTGCACTCCCTGACGGTCAATCGCAACCAAATAGTTACTATCTGCTCCCATTTTGGACGAGTCTGTTACCGTACCAGGAGTAATGACCTGCACTACTTCCCGCTTGACCACGCCGACTGCCTGCTTAGGATCTTCCATCTGCTCAGCAATAGCGACCTTATGCCCCAATTCAACAAGTGTGTCGATATACTGTTGTGCCGCGTGATACGGTACCCCCGCCATAGGAATCGGATTCTCCGCATTCTTATTCCGACTGGTCAAGGACAATTCCAAAATCTGCGCCGCTTCTACCGCATCTTCATAAAATAACTCATAAAAGTCTCCCATACGGAAAAGCAAAAAAGCATCTGGATACTGTGCTTTTATATCCAGATACTGCTGCATTCCCGGAGAAATTTTTTCTGTTGCCATCATCTCTCCCTGTTCTAATTCAAATAGTAGTTAATCTCCGCTTCAACTTGCTGAGCCGCTACATCATCTCGACAAATAACTAAAAGTGTATTAGCTCCAGCCAGCGTTCCCAAAATAGTCTCTGGCTTTTCTGCATCAATGATATTGGCCATCAAGGCCGCTTCTCCCAGTTCTGAATGAAGGACCAGAATAAAACTAGCCCTATCTACTTTATACGCATATTGTGCCAATAATTGGATAAAATTCACGCGCTCTTCTTCGATAGCTAAGGAATAAAATGAACGCCCATTTTCATGAATTTTTATCACTCCCAACTCACGTAAATCACGAGACAAGGTTGTCTGGGTTACCACTACCCCTCGAGCCTCTAAACCTTGCTGAATATCCGTTTGTCGCCCTATTTTTTCTTGACGAATCATGTCCTTTATTAAATCATGTCGTCCTGCTTTATTCATCATTTTACCTCAAAATGTATATTTATAGAAATATTATAACACTTTTCCCCGCTATTAGCCTAGAAATGTGTTAAAATAGAATCAATAACTTTGGAGGAAATCCTATATGAATCAAAAACAAGTGATTGCAGAAAGATTGGCTGCCATCCTTCCGAGTTTGGAAGTGGAAGCTATCTACAATCTGCTAGAAAAACCAAAATCATCAGAAATGGGCGATATTGCCTTCCCAGCCTTCTCACTTGCTAAAGTGGAACGCAAGGCTCCACAGGCTATCGCAGCGGACATCGTTGAAAAACTCGATACAACTGGCTTTGAGAACGTTGTTGCAACTGGTCCTTACGTCAACTTCTTCTTGGACAAGGCTGCTATCTCCCACCAAGTCTTGACAGATGTTATTACTGAAAAAGACCAATACGGTCAACTCAACATCGGTCAAGGACGCAATGTGACGATTGATATGTCTAGTCCAAACATTGCTAAACCTTTCTCAGTTGGCCATTTGCGCTCAACCGTTATCGGTGATGCCCTTGCTAACATCCACGAAAAGCTTGGCTACAACCCAATCCGTATCAACCACTTGGGTGACTGGGGCAAACAGTTCGGTATGTTGATTGTTGCCTACAAACTCTGGGGTGATAAGGCTGCGGTCGAAGCAGACCCAATTTCAGAACTCCTCAAACTCTATGTGCGCATCAATGCTGAAGCGGAAGAAAAACCTGAGTTAGACGACGAAGCACGTCAATGGTTCAAAAAATTGGAAGACGGCGACCAAGAAGCCTTGGAATTATGGCAATGGTTCCGTGATGAAAGCTTGGTCGAATTCAACCGCATTTACGACAAACTCGATGTAACTTTCGACAGCTATAATGGCGAAGCTTTCTACAACGATAAGATGGACGAAGGCATCCAAATCTTAGAAGAAAAAGGACTTCTTCAAGAATCTAAAGGTGCGAGAATCGTTGACCTTGAAAGCTATAATCTTCCACCAGCCCTCATCATGAAAACAGACGGTGCAACACTTTACATCACACGTGACATGGCAACAGCTATGTACCGCAAACGCACTTACGACTTTGTGAAAAGCATCTATGTCGTTGGTCAGGAGCAAATCAACCACTTCAAACAGCTCAAGGCTGTCTTGAAAGAAATGGATTTCGACTGGAGCGACGATATGACCCACATCACCTTCGGTCTGGTTACCAAGGATAAGAAAAAACTCTCTACTCGTAAAGGAAATATTATCCTACTCGAGCCAACTCTAGATGAAGCTATTTCACGCGCCCTTACTCAAATCGAAGCCAAAAACCCTGACCTTGAAAACAAGGAAGAAGTGGCACACGCAGTTGGTGTCGGCGCTGTTAAATTCTACGACCTCAAAACCGACCGTGACAACGGCTACGACTTCGACCTAGAAGCCATGGTTTCCTTCGAGGGCGAAACAGGGCCTTATGTCCAATACGCATACGCCCGCATCCAGTCTATCCTGCGCAAAGCCAACTTTGTACCAAGCGCAGAAAATGACTACAAACTAGCTGACGCAGAAAGCTGGGACATCATCAAGCACATCCAAAACTTCTCAAACGTTGTAGAACGTGCTGGTGACAAATTTGACCCATCCCTCATCGCTAAATACGCGATCAACCTAGCTCAAGCCTTTAACAAGTACTACGCCCACACACGTATTTTGGACGAAAGCCCAGAGCGTGACAGCCGTCTAGCACTTGCCTACGCAACAGGTCTTGTCCTCAAAGAAGCCCTACGTCTTCTCGGCGTAAAAGCACCAGAAAAAATGTAATCATGACCACCCGTCAAACGGGTGGTTTGAACAAGGGCTATAAGCCCACATCACCAGCCAGCGCCTAAAGACGCTGGCTTTCACTTTGTTCAAGCCTCACTGCTTTTGACTCGTCACTAGCCTCTTAAAGAGGCATTCGTACTACTTGCCATTATCCCTAAAGGGATCTTCATACTCTTTTACACTTAATTTATCAAGTGCTATATCATGTTTTTCCTGTTCTTGTATATATTTCTTAATTGTGGCTTCATTAAGTCCAACCGTACTTACATAATATCCCTCTGCCCAGAAATGACGATTGCCAAATTTATATTTGAGATTGGCGTGTTTATCAAACATCATAAGAGCACTCTTACCTTTTAAATAACCCATAAAGCTTGATACACTTAATCTCGGAGGAATACTGACTAACATATGAACATGATCCGGCATCAGATGTCCTTCGATAATTTCTACGCCTTTATAACTACACAAACGTCGGAATATTTCTCCCAAACTACTTCGATATTGATTATAGATGATTTTTCGTCTATACTTAGGGGTGAAGACAATGTGGTACTTACACAACCACTTTGTATGTGATAAACTATGTGCCTTTTGTGCCATACTTTTCTCCTCTCGCTTTACAATGGCTTGAACACCTTTATTGTATCGCGTTTGGAGTTTTTTGGTATAACCTTCGTCGCGCACCCGCATAGCGGGTGGTTTATTTGTCACGCACCTTACGGAGCGTGACGGACTAAAAGTCACATAATCATTAACAAGTTGGTCTTGTGCCAACTTGTTTTTTAATGTATACTAGAGGAAAAAATTCGGAGGTACATTAGATGATGATTAAACCACTGGAAACGGAAAGTGAAATGCTAGGTAAGGCCTATGTTCATTGGAAATCGTGGCAGGAAGCCTATGCTGACTTGTTACCTCAGGAATTTTTAAAGAATACTTACACCTTAGAACGCTGTCAAGACTGGGCGGTTCGGTATCCTCAGAATATCCTGATTGCTGTGATGGATGATAAGGTGGTTGGCTTTGCATGTTACGGCTCGTCTAGTCAGGAGGATTTGCCAGGAGCAGGGGAGCTCTACGCCCTCTATGTCTTGGCGGACTATTATGATCAGAAGATAGGCTACCAGCTCATGCAGGCAGCTTTGGAAAAATTGCAGAGCTACGAAACAGTTACTCTCTGGGTATTGGAGGGGAATGCGCGTGCCATTGCCTTCTATGAAAAAGTGGGCTTCCGATTTGATGGTGTCAAAAAAACGGTCAATTTAGGTGCAGAACGTACAGAATACAGAATGATTTTAAAATAGAAAGAGAGAGAAAATGGCTAGAAAAGAAATGGTCACTTTGACCAACATGTGTCTAATCGAAGACAAGGAAGGGAAAGTCGTTGTGCAAATTAGGGAGCCAGAACGCTATCGTTGGTCTGGTGTTGCCTTTCCAGGTGGACATATTGAAGAAGGCGAGAATTTCCATGATTCGGTTGTTCGTGAGGTCTTTGAGGAGACTGGCTTGACGATTGCAAATGCACGATTAGTCGGAATAAAGCATTGGCCGGACAAGGAAGGGTATCGTTACATTGTATTTCTCTATAAGGCAACAGAGTTTACAGGAGCTATCCGATCAACTGAAGAAGGTGAGGTGCGTTGGGTCGAGAAGTCGGACCTGCCTCAGATGGATTTGGCCTATGATTTGCTAGAAATACTGAAAGTCATGGATGAGCCAGATTTGTCCGAGTTCTTTTATACTAGAAAAAATGAAGATGGAGAGTGGGATAAGAATTTTAGGTAGAAGTTAGAAATAGCTTCTTTTTTATGTTATTTGAATAAAAATACAATAAATAAGTCGACAAATGTATAAAAATGACATAAAATGTTTTTATCTTTCAAAAAAGGAGAAAAAATATGCATTTTACTACAATGAAAGTCCGATGTTTTATATAAAAAAACGGTATAAGTATGCACAGGATTATTTTAAAGGAGAATATGATGATGAAAAAATATATTATGACAGGCTTGGTTTTACTAGCAACGATGACCCTAAGCGCTTGTAGTGGAAATGCTACTCAAGAAGATACTTCTTTGAAGGATGTTCAGGAAAAGGGAAAACTAATTGTTGCATTGAATCCAGAATTTCCACCATTTGAGTTTAGAACACTGGTTGATGGCAAAGATACAATCGTTGGAGCTGACATTGAGCTTGCAAAAGCCATTGGTCAAGAATTGGGTGTAGAAGTCGAATTTTCAGCGATGAGTTTTGATAATGTTTTGAACAATGTCCAGTCAGGGCAATCGGATATTGCCATTTCAGGAATTTCAGCCACTGAAGAGCGTGCAAAAGTGTATGATTTTTCCATTCCTTACTACACCTCAACCAATAAAGTTATTATAAATAAAGAGGATCTGGCACAATATACATCGCTTGATTCTCTAGCTGAGGCAAATATAGGAGCACAAAAAGGTTCTATTCAAGAACAAATCGTTAAAGAACAGCTTCCATCTTCCACGGTTATCGCTCTAGCTTCGAACGGAGAGTTGATTAATCAATTAAAATCACAGAAGGTAGAAGCAGTTATTTTTGAAGAGCCGATTGCGAAAGCCTATGTTGCCAAAAATGATGATTTGGTTATTTTAGATACTGAGATAAAAAGTAGTTATTCAGATGCCTATGCTATTGCCTTGCCAAAAGGAAGTACAGCCTTAAAGGAAAAAGTTGACTCTGTCATTACAAAACTAGTGGAATCTGGACAGATGGATCAATTTGTTCAAGAAGCCTATGAATTATCCATTGCCAACAATTAAATTTTATACAATTAAAGTGAATAAAAACAACATTTTCTTGACAAATGTATAAAAATGAATTAAAATGAGAATACATTCTGAAAAACCGCAAGAAAATACAATGAAAATCAATAAGCTTGTGTTTTTTAGAATAAATATTTTATTAAAATAAAGAGAAGGTAGTTAGGAAATATGAAAAAAATCTTGGCATTAGCAGCAACAGTTTTAGCAGGACTGACATTGGCAGCTTGTTCTTCGACGTCATCACAATCTGCATTAGATAAAATTAAAGAAAAAGGTACATTGGTAGTGGCAACTAGTCCAGACTATGCTCCATTTGAGTTTCAGGCACTAGTTGATGGAAAGAATGAAGTTGTTGGTGCAGATATGATGTTGGCTCAAAAAATAGCCGACGAACTTGGGGTCAAGCTTGAAGTTTCAGCAATGAGTTTTGACAATGTATTGTCTAGCGTTCAAAATGGCAAAGCTGATATTGCAATTGCTGGTCTATCGTATTCGGAAGAGCGTGCAAAAGTTTTTGATTTCTCTGAAAGTTACTATCAAATTTCTGATGTCTTACTTATCAAAAAAGATAGCGCCAATTCACTCACTTCAATTGATGCTATGAGCGGGAAGACTCTTGCGGTACAAAAGGGGTCAACACAGGAAGCCTACGCACAGGAAAATATTAGTCAAGCTAACCTCATTTCTTTAACCTTGATGGGTGAAGCTGTAAATGAGCTCAAATCAGGAAAAGTTGATGCTATTTTAATGGATTCTCCAGTTGCTGCTGGTTATGTTTCACAGAATTCAGATTTAGCCGTTGCATCCGTTGAATTTCCAACGATTGATGAGAATTCGAAAGTCATTGCTTTGCCAAAAGGTAGTACAGAACTAAAAACTGCGATAGACAAGGTTATCGCAGAAGTAAAAGCAAGTGGTGAGTTTGATACTTTCCTTGAGAAATCTGCAACATATACAAGTGTTGAATAAGAGAAATGAACAATCATCGGAAACGATGGTTGTTTTTGCATGCAAAAAAGAATGGAGTAAGTGAGCCACACCCCAAAAGTTAGACAGAAAATTTGGGTCAGTTCAATACTCCATTTTTTACAGATAATTATTTCACACGCTCTAGATAAAAACTGGTCAAACGTGGTACAGTAATTCTAGCTCCATTTTCATCGGGATAGAGGCTAAATGTGTCCATTGGAATAGCATTAGATGAGAAGACAAGTTTATATTCGCTGTCAGCTGGCAAATCCAAGTGTACATCAAATAGTTCTTGATCATTAAAGTTATGAATGGTCAAGATTTCTTGCTCATCACTAGTGCGAGAAAAAGCATACAGGCTTGCTTCTTCATCTATTTTTACCCAATTAAATCCTTTTTCATAGGCTTGGTAGTCATATTTCCAGAAAGCATCATGTTCTTTATAGAAAGTAGATAATGTTTTCATCATTTGATAGAAAGAATGGTGGATTGGAAATTGTAGCAGTCCCCAGTCCATTTCTGTATATTCGTGCCATTCACGGATATGACCCCATTCATTTCCCATGAAGAGTAATTTTTTTCCAGGATGGGCAAAGTAAAAGCTGTAGTAGACTCGAGCCAGATGGAACTTATCTTCGTAGTCGCCATTCATCTTCTCGATAATGGAATGCTTCCCATGAACAACTTCGTCGTGCGAAAGTGGTAGTAAGAATTGCTCGTTTTGGTTATAGTACATACCAAAAGTGATTTCATTTGAGTGATATTTTCGATAAATAGCAGGGCGTTCCACGAATTTTAGTGTATCATTCATCCAGCCCAGATCCCATTTCATATCAAATCCAATACCACCATCTTCTAGAGAATGTGTGACTTTAGGGAAGCTTGAAGAGTCTTCAGCAATCATCAGGACTCCCTTATAGTCAGTATGGACCATGGCATTGACACGTTTGATAAAGTCAATAGCGGCATGATTTATCTTATCTTCATCTGTTTCACCGCGCCAATAGAGGAGATAAGATAGTGCATCAACACGGATGCCATCAAAATGGAAATATTCCAACCAGTATTTTAAATTAGAAAGAAGGAAAGAACGAGTCAGTCCTTTTCCAAGGTCAAAATTAGCAGTCCCCCACTGGTGGTTTTCACGATCTTGTTCGTAGGAGTATTCGTATAGCCAACTACCATCAAATTGGTAGAGCCCATGAGCATCTTTACAGAAATGAAGTGGTACCCAGTCAAGAATCACTCCGATTCCTGCTTGGTGACATTGGTCAACTAAATACTTAAGTTCATCTGGCTTGCCATAGCGACTAGTTGGACTGTAGTAGCCTGTTACCTGATAGCCCCAAGACGCATCGAGAGGATGCTCGGTAATTGGCAATAATTCAATATGTGTGTAGTTATTTTCCTTGATATGTTCGATGAGAAGTGGAGTAATTTCCTTATAACTATTGAAAGCTTCTACAGGAGCTCCTCCTTCATTCTTATTAGCAAATTTTTGCTTCCACGAACCTAAGTGCACCTCGTAGATGGATACTGGCTGTTCTTTAAAATCATAGTTAACACGATTATACATCCAGAGGTCATCTTTGAATTTATAACGCGAATTGTAGGTTGTAGAGGCAGTGTCTGGACGAACTTGGCTGAAAAATGCATAAGGGTCAGCCTTATATATTTCACGCCCATCGTGTGTGATAATCAGGTATTTATAATCCTCAAGGGATTTTAATCCGTCTACATAAAGTTGAAACACACCATCAATTTCACGCTCCATAGAGTGACTGCGTTGCCACTCATTAAAGTTGCCAACTAAGAATACTTCTCTGGCATTTGGGGCATAGACACGAAATTGGGTTCCGATAATTTTGTTTCCTTCTTTTATAATATGAGCACCCATTTTTTCGTAAAGAGTGGTATGCTCACCAGCATTCATATAATATAAATCTAGGTCAGTAAATTCTGTCATAGCAATCTCCATTGCCGAAAAGGAGTGGACTAGGGTCCCACTCCGATTCAGTTTATTTTTTCATCTTATTTCCTAACCACTAATTTCACGGTAGAGCCAGATGTATTTCTCTGCCGAAGCTGTCCAACTAAAATCACGCTTCATAGCTTGTTCAACCATGGCATGCCAGTCATCGGGACGATCATAGTAGGTTTGAAGGGCTAAATCATAGACTTGTCGCATATTGTAAGCGTCACGCCCTCCAAAGCTAAAACCAGTTCCTTCCTTGGTAGACATATTGTATGGTACTACAGTATCAACCAAGCCACCTGTTTCACGCACTAGAGGGAGTGTTCCGTAATGCATTGAAATCAACTGGCTAATGCCGCATGGTTCAAACATAGAAGGCATGAGGAAGAGATCGCTTGCTGCATAAATTTGGTGGGCAAGTGGTTCATTGTAACCACGGTAGAATGCAAATTTATCAGGATAGGCGTGTTTAAAGTGATTAAAGGCATTTTCAATGTCTTCCTCACCATTGCCTAAGATAACAAATTGGACATGGGCTTGAAGAAGATGCCCAAGTACCTCGGTCAAGAGATAGAACCCTTTTTGCCATGTCAAGCGAGAGACGATACCTATCAATAGGACATTCTCATCTTGTGGAAGGGCAAATTGTGCTTGCAGGGCCAGTTTATTAGCCTTTTTACTTTCAATCGTTTCAAGACTATAATTTCTCACAAGGTACTGGTCTGTTTGACTATCCCAACTATCATAGTCGATACCATTGACAATGCCAACCAAGTCATATTTGCGTAACTCTAGTACATGTTGCATGTTTTCGCCGAATTCTTCCGTTAGGATTTCGCGAGCATAAGTTTCAGAAACTGTAGTAACCTTGTCAGCGTATAGGATGCCAAGCTTCATGAAGCTGATACATTCATCATGAAAACGTGCAATACCATCCAAATAGTAGCTATAGTCCATGCCAAGCGCTGACCAAAGCGCTTGTTTATGGAAAATTCCCTGAAAAGCCAAGTTATGAATAGTGAATACATGCTTGACATTGCGGAATTCTTCGCGGTAGCTATAGAAAGTACGGCAAAGGAATGGAAGGGCAGCAGTGTGCCAGTCATGTGTGTGCATGACATCCGGGAAGAAATGAAGTGCTTCTAACAGACGACATGTAGCATGTTGGAAATAGCCAAAACGCATGGCATCATCGTCATATCCATATAGTTCATCGCGTTCAAAGAAATCGCGGTGCTCAATAAAATAGAATGTTACTCCATCAACAACCTGACTGTAAACATTTGCCATAGATTGGATGTCGCCAGCCCGCACATCAAAACTTGATACGTAATCGAAATCAGAGTGATTGTTTACTGCAATTTTTTTGTAGAGTGGTAGAACGACTCGGACATCTAAACCCTGTTTTACCAATTCTTTTGGCAAAGAGCCAATAACATCAGCCAATCCGCCAGTCTTGATGAACGGAAGCCCCTCGGATGCTACAAAGAGAACAGATTTTTTTGTCATGTTAGCTCCTAAATGATTTGGTGTGGTTTCAAGTATGAAGGCGAAGTTTCGCTTCCCTTGATGTCAATTGGGTGAATAATTTTAGTTGCTTTATCGATAATTGCATTTTCAATATTTGCCCCACTCTTGATTGTCACGCCATTGAGAATGATTGAGTTTTTGATAACAACGCCTTCTTCGATGATAACATCGCGGTCAATGACTGAATTTTCGACTTGACCATTGATGTTCGCCCCGTTTGAAATTAGGCTACGTTTGACCTCTGCCAATGGACCATACAAACATGGTGAGCTATCACTTGTTTGGGTATGGATTGGCCAATCATGTTTGAAGAGGAGTTTGCGGGTATCTTGGTCAATCAATTCAATTTGAGTATTGAAGTAGGAAGCAGTCGTATTGATACATGCGACATAATCACGATGTGCATAGCCCATAATCTTGTACTGGTCAACTGTATCACGTAAAATATCTTTTAACCAGTAGAGAGACGACACTTTGTTAGCACGTTTAATCAAGTCGATAAATGTAGTCCGTTTCATAATGTAGGCTTCAAGGGACACGGGACGGTTTTTATATTTACCATGGTTTTCCTCAAAAGCTACGACACGACGGTCTTCACCAAATTTGAGAGTTTGGCAGCCGATGAAATTTTCTTTAGCATCTGAAACGTTTTTATAAAGAACGGTAATATCAGCATCCGTTGCGATATGGTCATCCATGACTTTTGAAAAATCCTGGCTATAGATGAAGTAAGATGGAGCAACTAGCACATAATCTTTTGTAGAATTTTCGATGTAGTGGATGTTTTCTGTGAAGGCATTAATATCATGACGATAGACACTATTTGGGTCTGTTGCGCTATTGAGCAAGCGAAGGGTACCGCGTTTACTGTTGATATTATAGTGTTTTCCTGTACCAACGTGCTGAATTGTTGAACGCATTTCGGCAGGCATGTACACTTGGAATTCTGTAATTCCAGAGTTTGACATATTGGATAGAGCAAAGTCAATTAGGCGATAACGACCTAAGAAACCGAAAGCTTGTACGCCACGGTGCTTCATCACATCACCAAAATGTACGTTGTTTCCTTCAATATTTACAATTCCGAGAGTATTTCTTAGCATAGCAGTCCTTTCTTACTTGGTTACATTCTTGTCGATCAAGAGGATATGGTCGATGTCTCCTGTGAGTTTAACTCCGTCAGCAATTTTAATATTTTCAGCGACGATGACGTAGTCAAGCTCAACACCTTCGCCGATAATAGCACCAGGCAGGACGACAGAATTTTTTACGACGGCATTTTGGTTGACCTGTACATCTGTTGAAATAACAGAATGTTCTACTGTACCCTCAATAACTGCTCCTTTATCAATATAGGCAGATTTAACAGTTGCAGTCGCACCAATGACTTGGGCAGGAGATCCCTTATCCTCTGAATAGATTCTCCATGAGCGATCAGAAAGGTCCAAATCTCCAGCGTGATCAATCAAGTCCATATTGGATTCCCAGAGGCTGTTAACGGTACCTACGTCTTTCCAATAACCACGGAATGGATGGGCAATGAGAGTGCGGCCATCTTCTAAGTATTTCGGAATGATGTCATGCCCAAAATCGTGAGATGAAGTGTCCAATTTGTCATCTTCTTGAAGGTACTTTTTCAAGGTCTTCCAAGTGAAGATATAGATACCCATTGATGCTAAATTGCTCTTAGGATTTTCTGGTTTTTCTTCAAATTCTTCAATACGGTAATCTTCGTCCGTATTCATGATACCAAAACGTGAAGCTTCTTTGATTGGAACTTCGATAACCGCAATCGTGGCATCTGCTTTTTTATGAATATGTGTATCAAGGAGTTTGTCGTAGTTCATCTTATAGATGTGGTCACCAGACAAAATCAATACGTACTCTGGATCGTGAAGATCAATGAAATCAATGTTCTGTGTAATAGCGTCGGCTGTACCTTTGTAAAGTCCGAAACCTTCGATTTTTTCACTCGGTGGTAATACAAAGACACCAGATCCTTGTACATCAAGCCCCCAACGTTGAGACTGAGCAACGTATGAGTTCAAGAGAACAGGCTCATACTGAGTCAAAACTCCGACAATATCAATACCTGAGTTGGCACAGTTACTGAGAGGAAAGTCAATAATGCGGTACTTTCCGCCAAATGCGACCGCTGGTTTGGCGACTTTTTTTGTCAACCCTTCTAGACGTGTTCCACGTCCACCAGCAAGAATCATAGCTAACATTTTATTTTGAGCCATCTAACCACTCCTTAATATATATGATACATGTATTATAGCATAGAGTACAAAAAAATGAAAGCGTTTCCTTAAAGAAAAATGAATTATTTTCATTTTTCTTTTCAACGTCTTTCATAAATGTATCATAACATATTGTATTTTGTTTGTCTATATAAAATGGTATTTATTTTTGGTCGAATTTTACCTCTTCAAGTAGGTAATTGATGAATTTTTCTCCCATGTCGGACAGCAATGCCTTTTCGTGTTGGATATAGACCAATTCGATTTCATCGTCAAATTCCAGAGGAATGGATACAATATTATCTCCGTTAAGATTTGAATTGAGGATACCTGTTGCGATTGTATAGCCATCCAGACCGATTAAGAGATTGAAGAGTGTGGCACGGTCAGATACGACAATCGATTTTTTATGGTGTTCCTGGGCTAGAATTTCTTCTGCAAAGTAGAAGGAGTTGTGAATACCTTGCTCGTAGCTGAGATAGGGGAAATCTACCAAATCATCGAGAGTGATTGACTTTCTTTGTGCCAAAGGATTGGTTTTGCTGACAAATACATGTGGTTTGGCAGTGAAGAGAGTTGTATAGGATAGTCGATTGTCATCCAAAAGTTTCAGCAGAACATCACGGTTGAAATGGTTGAGGAAAAGCACTCCGATTTCTGAGCGGAAATTCTTAACGTCATCAATGATTTCCCAGGTCCGCGTTTCACGTAGGAAGAGTTCATAATCTTCCATTTCAGTTTCTTTTAAAAGTGAGACAAAGGCATTGACGACAAAGGCATAGTGTTGAGAAGAGACGCTAAATAGTTGGCGTTTTGCATTCGGATTTTTATAGCGGTCTTCCAGTAGTTCGGTCTGCTCAACAATTTGACGAGCGTAGGAAAGAAACTCCATGCCATCCTTTGTCAGGGTAATGCCCTTAGAATTACGGAAAAAGATTTTAATTTTCATTTCTTTTTCCAAGTCTCGTACAGCGTTGGAAAGGCTAGGTTGGGTAATGAAGAGTTGCTTGGCAGCCTCATTCATACTGCCTGTTTCTGCAATTTTGATAATATAGTATAATTGTTGGATTCTCATACCTCTATTGTAACATGATTTGACAAATTATTCTAAAAAATGTATAATGCTGAAAATATATCCTTTAACTGAGTCCAGAGAGGCGAAGAAGGGAACGTGATAAATAGGGCAAATGTTGCCTTCTTTTCGTGTAACCTTGCTAGCCAGCAAGGTTTTTTTCTCTATATCGACTTTCTTGTTTTCTGTGTCATTGTTATATAGAATAGGAGAAAAGATGATTTTAAAAGAACAGATGTTACTGGTGGACCAAGTCCAACTAGCGCCACGAATTTTTGCGATGACCTTGCAGGGGGATATGGTCCAAGATATGAAAATGGGGCAGTTTATCCATATTCGTGTCCCAGATGATTCCATGCTCTTGCGGAGACCAATATCTATTTCCGAGATTGATAGGAATAAGTCTCAATGTCGGATTATTTACCGAGTGGAAGGTCAAGGGACGGAAGTCTTTTCGAAAATGACTATTGGGCAGTATTTGGATGTTATGGGACCGCTTGGGAAAGGGTTTGAAGTAGACTTTCTCAAAGAAGGTGACCACATTCTCATCATTGGCGGAGGAATCGGTGTTCCTCCCTTGGTGGAAGTGGCGAAACAGGCGGCGAACCGTGGCGCCAAAGTCACGTCAGTCATTGGCTTTGCCACCAAAGAGGCTGTCATTTTGGAAGAGGAACTGGCAAGCTATGGGGGGGTCTATGTCACAACAGATGATGGTTCCTATGGGCGTAAGGGGAATGTCGCAACGGTCGTTGAAGAGCTGACAAACGAGTTTGCAGCCATTTACTCATGTGGGGCGCCAGCTATGATGAACTATGTTGACCAACGCTTTCAGGACCATCCTCATGCCTACATTTCACTGGAGGCTAGGATGGCTTGCGGGATGGGGGCGTGCTATGCCTGTGTTGTCAAACCCAAAGAGGGACAAGAACACGAGAACAAGCGTGTCTGCAAGGAAGGTCCAGTCTTTACAACTGGTAGTCTGATTTTATAGGAGGTTGAAATGACAAAACGATTAGCGATTTCCTTACCAGGCTTGGACTTGAAAAATCCCATCATTCCAGCCTCTGGCTGCTTTGGTTTTGGTCAGGAGTATGCAGATTATTATGACCTTAATCAGCTTGGTTCCATTATGATTAAGGCGACTACTCGGTATCCTCGTTATGGCAATGCGACTCCCCGTGTAGCCGAGACACCAGCAGGTATGCTCAATGCCATTGGACTTCAAAATCCAGGCGTTGATGCCGTCTTATCCGAAAAACTCCCCTGGTTGGAACAGCATTTTCCAGACCAGCCTATCATTGCCAATGTGGCTGGTTTTTCCAATGAAGAATATGCTTATGTGTCAGGAAAAATTTCAAAGGCTCCAAACGTAAAAGCTATCGAGCTGAACATTTCCTGTCCCAATGTGGACCACGGAAATAATGGTCTCTTGATTGGACAGGTACCAGAATTAGCCTATCAAGCAGTAAAAGCAGCAGTCGAAGCCTCATCTGTCCCTGTTTACGTTAAGCTGACACCAAGTGTGGCAGACATAACCTTGTTGGCCAAGGCTGCTGAGGATGCTGGAGCGACTGGCTTGACGATGATAAATACCTTGGTTGGTATGCGATTCAATCTCAAAACTCGACAACCAATCTTGGCAAATGGTACAGGAGGAATGTCAGGTCCAGCAGTTTTTCCGGTTGCTCTCAAACTCATTCGTCAGGTTGCACAGATGACTGATTTACCGATTATTGGTATGGGTGGTGTGGATACGGCGGACAAGGCTATAGAGATGATGGTTGCAGGAGCTTCAGCTGTAGGGGTAGGAACAGCCAACTTTACAGACCCATTTGCTTGTCCAAAGATTATTCAAGACTTACCAAAACGCATGGAAGTTTATGGTATTGATAGTTTGGAAGGTTTACGCCGAGAAATCAGACATAGCTTGGGTAAGCGTTGACAAAGGTAAAATAAAAGAGTAATATAAAGAAAATATCTCCTTTAACTAAGTCCAGAGAGGCTAGGAAGGTGTCATGTAATAGGCTTGAAAGGTGATTTTCAAGCTGAATTCGTGCACATCCCTGACCGATTTGGCAGGGATTTTTGTGTAAATGAAAGGATTTATATGAAAGAAACAAGACCAATTATTGCCCTTGACTTTGCAGGTAAAGAAGAAGTTCAGTCTTTTCTGGAACAGTTCCCACCAGATGAGAAACTCTATGTAAAGGTTGGAATGGAGTTGTATTATGCGGAGGGACCAGGTATTATCAATTATTTGAAAGGCTGCGGTCACAGTATTTTTCTAGATTTGAAACTGCATGATATTCCTAATACCGTCGAGTCTGCTATGAAAGTCTTGGCAAAACTCGGTGTGGATATGACCAACGTTCACGCTGCTGGTGGTGTTGAGATGATGCGGGCAGCACGAAGGGGATTGGGTAAGGATGCTGTTTTAATAGCGGTCACTCAGTTGACCTCTACCTCAGAGGAGCAGATGAGAACAGACCAGAATATACAGACTAGTTTGCAGGAAGCGGTTGTTCACTATGCTCAAAGAGCACAAGAAGCTGGTCTTGATGGGGTGGTTTGTTCAGCGCATGAGGTGGCTTTGATTAAAGATGCCACAAGTTCTGATTTTGTGTGCCTGACGCCAGGGATTCGTCCGACTGGCGGTGAAGTAGGCGATCAGAAACGAGTTATGACACCAGCAGATGCTGCTCGAATCGGTAGTGATTACATCGTAGTAGGTCGCCCGATTACAAAATCAGCACAGCCTTACCAGACCTATTTGTCTATTAAAGAGGAGTGGAATCGTGAATAAGGTTTATCAGGTTATCATCGATAGACCTATCGGGTATATTGATAAATTTGGCAACCAGTACCCCATCAATTACGGCTACGTTCCAAATCTATTGGCTGGAGATGGTGAAGAACAAGATGTTTACATCATTTCCAAAGCTGTTCGGCAGCCTTTGACAGCTTTCGAGGGGAAATTGGTCGCGATTATCCATCGTAGAGATGATGTTGAGGATAAATGGGTTCTGACAGGTCTTGATGAAAAACTTACCGTGACAGAAATAAAAGAGAAAACCAATTTCATTGAACAGTATTTTGATTCATGGATTGAATTGGTGGACTAGGAGAAATCTGTAAGAATTCAACAGGGGATAAATATAGTTTTTTGTAGGGTTCATAGATTGAACCAATACTTTAGGAGTGACAGGCTATTCGGCGGGATGGTCATGTTGGAATGGTACGCATTTAGAAGGAGGTCTATTATGACACTAGCAACAGAAATCGCAGCACACTTATTGGATATTAAGGCAGTTCATCTGCGCCCTGAAAAGCCGTTTACATGGGCATCAGGTATCAAATCCCCTATCTATACAGATAATCGTATTACACTATCTTATCCTGAAACTCGAAATTTGATTGAAGATGGCTTTGTCCAACGTATTGAAGAGGAATTTCCTGAGGTTGAGGTGATTGCCGGAACTGCCACAGCAGGTATTCCCCATGGTGCTATCATTGCAGATCGGATGAATTTGCCATTTGCTTATATCCGTAGCAAGCCAAAAGACCATGGTGCAGGGAATCAATTAGAGGGTCGCATCGTCAAGGGACAAAAAATGGTTGTCGTTGAAGACTTGATTTCTACTGGAGGGTCTGTTCTAGATGCCGTAGCAGCAGCTGAGCGTGAAGGCGCTGACGTTATTGGTGTTGTGGCAATCTTTACTTATGAATTGCCAAAGGCAGATCGTAATTTTGACAATGCTGGCGTGAAATTGGTGACGCTCAGCAATTATTCAGAGTTAATCAAGGTCGCAAAAGTACAGGGATATATCAATGCAGATGGTTTGAATCTGCTTAAAAAGTTCCGTCAAAATCAAGAAACTTGGCAGGAAGACTAGATTTGAAACGAGCCCACGCACGATTTCTGGGAACTTATCCTGTAAAATGGTATAATAGTCTCTAACGTATTTTGAGAATACAATAATTGACCGTATGAGGAGAAAAACATGATTTCAGTTATCGTGCCTTGTTTTAATGAAGAAGAGGCAATTCCCTATTTTTACGATGCTATGGAGAAAGTTCGTAAGGAGATGGGGGAACAATTTGAGTATATTTTTGTCAATGATGGTTCAAAGGATAGGACATTAACGGTTTTACGCCAATTGTCTGGTCAAGACCGAGCTGTTCGCTATCTTTCTTTTTCAAGGAATTTTGGGAAAGAAGCTGCTCTCTATGCAGGTCTACAAGCTGCGAAAGGTGAGCTAGTGACTGTCATGGATGTTGATTTGCAAGATCCACCCGAAATGTTGATGGAAATGAAGGCTATGTTGGATGGAAATCCGGATTTAGATTGCGTTGGAACCCGTCGTGTCAGTCGTGATGGTGAGCCACCGATTCGTAGCTTTTTTGCAAAATTATTCTACAAATTGATGAATAAAATCAGCCAGGTCGAGGTAGTAGACGGTGCCCGTGATTTCCGTCTCATGCGTCGTCACATGGTAGATGCTATTCTATCTGTGTCTGAATACAATCGCTTTTCAAAAGGAATTTTTGCCTGGGTTGGATTCGAGACAGAATACTTGCCATATGAAAATGTTGAGAGGGTCGCTGGTGAAACTAGTTGGTCTTTCTGGAAATTGCTTTCTTATTCTATTGAAGGAATCATCAATTTTTCAGATACACCTTTGAATATTGCCTCCTATACAGGTTTCTTCACCTTCCTGTTGTCGCTAGTTCTAATGGTTTTTGTGGTTTTCAAAACCTTGGTGTTCGGAGATCCTACAATTGGCTGGCCGTCGACTATTTGTATCATCCTATTTTTGGGAGGTCTGCAGTTGATGACCATTGGTATTCTCGGTAAATATTTGGCAAAAGTTTTCTTGGAAACGAAGAAACGTCCGATTTATATTGTTAAAGAGAAAAGTTCAAACTAGGAGCAGTTTATGGAACATTCAGCTTGGCACGAATTGATAAAGGCGCAGTTGCCAGAGCATTATTTTGGTAAAATAAATCAGTTTTTAGATCATGTTTATGCTGGTGGAACCATTTATCCGCCTCGTGAGAAGGTATTTGCTGCCATTCAAACAACGAATTTGGAAGAGGTTAAAGTAGTTATTCTGGGACAGGATCCCTATCACGGACCTGGTCAGGCACAGGGCTTGTCGTTTTCTGTTCCGAACTCGGTACCAGCTCCGCCATCTCTTCAAAACATCTTAAAAGAATTGACGGATGATATTGGCGTCAAACAAGATCATGATTTGACAGCCTGGGCGGAACAAGGTGTGCTTTTGCTCAATGCTTGTTTAACTGTTCCAGCAGGTCAGGCAAATGGACATGCAGGGCAAATTTGGGAGCCTTTTACGGACGCTGTTATTAAGGTGGTCAATAGCTTAGACCAGCCTGTCGTCTATATTCTTTGGGGTGCTTATGCTCGCAAGAAAAAGGCGTTGATAACCAATCCAAAACATCTGGTTATCGAATCTGCTCATCCAAGCCCTCTTTCAGCCTATCGAGGTTTCTTTGGAAGCAAGCCCTTCTCACAAGCAAATGCCTACTTGACTTCACAAGGCAGAACAGGAATTGATTGGCTGCGATAGTAGATAGTAATGGCTTTGGTACTACAAAGGAGAATATGAATGTTATTAGTGAAAAATGGTCGAGTATTGGATCCGCAATCCGGTTTAGATAAGGTTTGCGACATCTTGATGGACGGAAGTAAGATTGTTAAGATCGCGGAGTCAATTTCAGAAGATGTTGAGCAAGAAGTGATTGATGCAACAGGATTAGTCGTTGCTCCTGGCTTGGTCGATGTTCATGTGCATTTTCGGGAGCCTGGTCAGACCCATAAAGAAGATATTCATACAGGAGCTCTTTCTGCAGCAGCGGGTGGTTTTACTTCTGTTGTCATGATGGCTAATACTAGTCCGACGATTTCAAATGTTGAAACCTTAAAAGAAGTATTGGATTCCGCTAAAAAAGAAGCTATTCACATTTATAGTGTGGCAACCATTACAGATCATTTCGATGGGCAAAACCTGACCGATTTTCCTGCTTTGCTAGAAGCTGGAGCGGTGGCCTTTTCGGACGACGGTATTCCTTTGACAAATGCTGGCGTGGTTAGAAAAGCTATGAAATTAGCCAAAGAGCAGGGCTGTCTCATCAGCCTGCATGAAGAAGACCCTGACCTGAATGGCGTCTTGGGACTCAACGAGCAAGTAGCTGAAAAACATTTTCATGTTTGTGGAGCAACAGGCGTAGCAGAATACAGCATGGTCGCTCGCGATGTCATGATTGCCTATGAAACGGGTGCGCGTGTTCATATCCAGCATCTATCCAAAGCCGAGTCGGTCAAGGTGGTTGAATTTGTTCAAGGTCTCGGAGCAAACGTCACGGCAGAAGTAGCACCTCAACATTTTTCACGAACTGAGGACTTACTTCTAACAAAAGGTGCCAATGCTAAGATGAACCCACCACTACGATTAGAAAGTGATCGCTTGGCTGTGATTGATGGGTTGAAATCTGGTGTTATCTCTGTCATTGCGACGGACCATGCTCCTCATCACGCGGATGAAAAAAATGTAGAAGATCTCACAAAGGCCCCATCAGGAATGACAGGCTTGGAAACCTCGCTTTCACTTGGTTTGACGCATCTGGTGGAAGAAGGGCATCTGACACTCGTGCAATTGCTGGAGAAAATGACAATTAATCCAGCCAAGCTCTATGGTCTTGATGCTGGCTATCTTGCTGAAAATGGCCCAGCTGATCTTGTTATTTTTGACCCAAATGCAAATCGGTTGGTCACAGCGGATTTTGCCTCGAAGTCTGCTAATTCTCCGTTTGTTGGTGATAGTCTGAAAGGACAGGTCCTTTACACCATTGCAAATGGACAAATAGTATTTGGTAAATAGGAAATGAGCGGATTAGATAGCTAATTCGCTTATTTCGAACCTTTTTGACATGTAAGCGATTTTAAAGTTTTTGTTTTTTGTTAAAAAGTGTATAATAGAGATATAAAAAATGCCGAAGAAAGGTCTATTTATGAAAAAGAAAAAAATCTTGTTGCCTGTAATGTCCACACTCTTGTTGGCTCCATTTGTTTTAGCTCAACAAGTACAAGCTGCTGAGACAACGACTGCAGCTACCACAACCAATCAGCCAGCAACGACTGATGCAACTGCTACGGTACCAGCAACGTCAGTTGAAAACGTAGCAACGGAGGAAACTGTTGTCCCTGCTGCGGAAGAAACAGTAGAGGCAGTCATTATCCACACAAACGACGTTCACGGTCGCATTCTTGAAGAAAAGAATGTCATCGGTGACGCTAAGGCTGCGGCAGTCATTGAAGAAGAACGTGCCAAAGTAGAAAATACAATTGTAGTAGATGCTGGTGATGCCTTCCAAGGACTTCCAATTTCCAACTCTACAAAAGGTGAAGACCGCGCCAATATTATGAACCAAGTCGGCTATGATGCAATGGCTGTTGGTAACCATGAATTTGACTTTGGGATGGATCAAGCAATCAAGTACAAGGAAACTTTGAACTTCCCGCTATTGAGTGCTAACACTTACGTTAATGGCGCTCGTGTTTTTGAAGCTTCAACTATCGTCGATAAAACTCCAACTGTTGTAGGTGATGAATTTGTAGTTATCGGTGTAACAACACCTGAAACTGCAACAAAAACCCATCCGAAAAATGTTGAGGGAGTAACATTTACCGACCCAGTCACAGAAGTCAATAAAGTGATTGACGAAGTGGAAGCACGTGCTCTAGCAGATAATCGTGTTTACAAGAACTATATCATTCTAGCTCACCTAGGTGTCGATTCTACAACGCCTGTTGAATGGAGAGGCTCAACTCTTGCTGAAGCACTTTCTAAAAATAGTAAATTAGCTGGTAAACGTGTTATTGTTATCGACGGTCATTCCCACACGGTAGAAGCGACTACCTATGGAGATAATGTTACTTATAATCAAACAGGCTCTTACTTGAACAATATCGGTAAAGTAACCTTGAAATCCGATAAATTATTGGGTGAAGCTAGTTTGATTTCTGCCGCGGATACTAAAAATGTGACGCCAAATGCTAAAATCGCAGCCTTGGTTGATGAAATTAAAGCAAAATATGAAGCTGAAAATGCTCAAGTAGTTATTGAAAATAACCCAGTGGAATTAAACGGAGACCGCTCAAACGTGCGTGTTCGTGAAACCAACTTGGGGAATGCAGTGACAGATGCAATCTATGCCTATGGTCAAACAGGATTTTCAAACAAAACTAGCCTTGCTGTGACTAACGGTGGTGGTCTACGTGCAACAATTGCTAAGGACCAGCCTGTAACAAAAGGCGATATTATTGCTGTCTTGCCATTTGGTAACATCGTTTCCCAAATCACTGTAACTGGTCAGCAAATTTATGATATGTTTACCAAGTCTTTATCATCTACATTGCAAGTGAATCCAGAAACTGGCGAGATGCTTTTAGATAAAAATGGCATGCCACTCTTTGAAGCTAGTGGTGGATTCCTACACATTTCAGGAGCAAATGTATTCTACGATCCAACTCTTCCTGTAGAAGAACGTGTTCTTCTTATCGGTATTCTTAATCCAGAGACTGGCGAATATGACGCCTTGGATCTTGAAAAAACGTACTATTTAGCAACAAATGACTTCCTTGCTGCTGGTGGTGATGGCTACACAATGCTTGGCGGAGCACGTGAAGAAGGTCCTTCAATGGACAGCGTCTTTGCTGAATACCTAAAGACAGCTGACTTATCAGCTTATGAGGTTGTCAACCCATATTCACGTATCATTCCTGTAAATTCAAGCATTGATACGGATGAAGATGGCTACCCAGACTTTATCGAGATTTTATTGGATACTGATCCAGAAAATCCAGCATCAAATCCAGAAACTGTTCCAGCCGAAAATACAGATTCACCATCTAATCAAGTACAAAATACTTCGGCAACTGACAAGAAGGTCCCAGTTGATTCTCCAAAAGTAGGAGATAAAAAACCAGAAGTAGCAAGTCCAGTAAAAACTACAAAAGCAGGAGTCTTGCCAAATACTGGTGACCAGATGAATCTGACGCTCAGCCTGTTTGGTTTAGGTCTTGCAGGACTGGCCATGGCAGTAGGTCGTAGAAAAGAAAATTAATCAATCATCTGAAAACAGGGTCTTCGGACTCTGTTTTTGACTGGAGGAAACATGCAAACTGTATTTCAATATCAAAAAGAGGGGGATCGTGAGCAGATTAGTTCTTATGTTCTGCTTAGCAACTCCCCACGTCGTAAACAATTATTGGGATTTTTACAACCACAAATCGCATCAGTTGAAGTGGATGAGCGTGGTATCGAGGAACATTTTATGAAACAATTCGCTACAGATGATTTTCTCACTCGAGCTGCAAAAACCTGTTGTGAAATTTCCAAAGCCAAATCGGACATGGATTTGGTAACTGGCCATCTCTACATTTCTGCGGATACAATCGTCGTGTCAGATGGGAAAATTTTTAACAAACCTCAAGATTTGATAGAAGCTGAAACCATGTTACGTTCCTATTTTGGAAAGAGCCATCACGTTGTAACATCTGTCTGCCTACGGACAAGTCACTCACTGGATGTTTTTTATACGGTTGCACAGATTGATTTTGTCGACTATTATCCAGCCTTGGAAGAAGCGATTCAGTCCTATATCCATGATAAACAACCACTCGACAAGGCAGGTGCATACGGTATTCAGGAGCTTGACCCACGCTTTGTAGCAGGTATTTCTGGGGATGTTCACACCATTATTGGTCTACCTGTAGCAGAAGTTTCGCGCAGGATTTTTGGGAGTGGGAAAGAACTCTACTAATCGAAAAAGAGTTCGTCTTCCCACCCCCGCACAGTTGATTAGGTCAGATTTGGAGTGTGAAACGCGAACAAATCTGCCAATCAACCACTGCGCTGAGATGTTGACACTAACCTTATTAAGTGATGCTATAATTTAGCTCAGCATTTTGAAAAATAGCAGAGCTCAATAGCTAGTTTGTGGTATAATAGTGGTCGAAAAGGAGAGTTTATGACCGTCGACATTGAAAGATACAAGCAATTGGCCCAGCAGAAGCAAGGAGAACATCGAAAATTTCTAGCAAATTTGAAGAAAAAAGCACCTAAAAATTTGGATAGAATTGTTCAAGATATTCATGCCGAAGTATTTTCTGAAATCGACTGTACAGAGTGTGCCAACTGTTGTAAAACGTTGGGACCGCTCTTTACAGAAGCAGATATTACCCGAATTGCCAAGCATTTGCGTATGAAACTTCCAGTTTTTGAGGACATGTACTTGCGTGTGGATGAGGATGGAGATAAGGTATTTCAATCCATGCCCTGTCCCTTCCTTGGAGGCGATAATCTATGTAGTATCTATGACGCTCGTCCCAAAGCCTGTCGAGAATTTCCGCATACTGACCGCAAGAAGATTTATCAAATCAACAATTTAACAATAAAAAATACTCTGATTTGTCCCGCAGCCTATCTCTTTGTCGAAAAGTTACGGGAGAGAATTTAAGAGGAACAAGTAAGACAAAATATTGATTTTCTGCTATAATAATAAAAAAACAAGCCGTTTTTACGGCTTTTTTCAATGAATCATATTTAGGAGGACCCCATGGCAACAATTCAATGGTTTCCGGGCCACATGTCAAAAGCTCGCAGGCAGGTGCAGGAGAACATCAAGCACGTTGATTTCGTGACTATTTTGGTCGATGCCCGCTTGCCCCTATCCAGCCAAAACCCTATGCTGACCAAGATTGTTGGCGATAAGCCCAAGCTCATGATTCTCAACAAGGTCGATTTGGCAGACCCTGTTCGTACCAAAGAATGGCAGAGCTACTTTGAAGGTCAGGGCATTCGCACCCTTGCCATCAACTCAAAAGAGCAAGCGACGGTAAAAAAAGTGACCGACGCAGCCAAGAGTCTGATGAAAGACAAGATTGAACGCCTCCGCGAAAGAGGGATTCAAAAGGAGACCTTGCGAACCATGATTATCGGTATTCCAAACGCTGGCAAGTCTACCCTTATGAACCGTCTGGCTGGAAAGAAAATTGCCGTTGTCGGTAACAAACCAGGTGTGACCAAAGGTCAACAGTGGCTCAAGTCCAATAAAGACCTTGAAATCCTTGATACACCAGGTATTCTCTGGCCTAAGTTTGAGGACCAGGAAGTTGGACTTAAGTTGGCTCTGACAGGAGCAATCAAGGACCAACTCTTGCCTATGGACGAGGTCACTATTTTTGGTTTGGACTATTTCAAGGCACATTACCCAGAACGTCTACAAGAGCGGTTCAAGGGCATGGATTTGGAGCAGGAAACGCCTGAACTCATCATGGATTGGACTAAAAAATTGGGCTTCCGTGATGATTATGACCGTTTTTACAACCTCTTTGTCAAGGACGTTCGAGACGGGCATTTGGGCACCTATACATTGGATAAGGTGAGTGACTTAGATGGCAACGATTAAGGAAGTGACTGCTCTGCTGGCTCAGGTGGACAGTCTAGAAAGCTCTGTCTGGTTGGAACTAGCTCAGGACGTGCGAGCAGGGGTCCAGGCTGCTATCAAGAAACGCCGTAAGGAGCTGGAAAAAGAAGCAGCAGAAGAAGCTCGCTTAGAAGCTATGCTATGTTACGAAAAAGCCCTTTATGAAAATGGGGTGGAGTTAATCGCTGGGATCGACGAAGTCGGTCGGGGGCCTCTAGCAGGTCCTGTGGTGGCTGCGGCGGTTATCTTGCCCAAAGGGTGCAAAATCCGCTTCCTCAACGACTCCAAGAAAATCCCCAAGTCCAAGCACGAAGCTATCTACCAAGAAGTCATGGAGCGAGCCGTGGCAGTCGGTGTGGGTGTCAAAGATGCAGCTGTCATCGACCAGGTTAATATCTACGAGGCGACCAAGTTAGCTATGCTAGAGGCTTTGGGGCAGTTGAGCCAAGAGCCTGAACACCTTTTGATAGATGCAATGAAGTTGGATACCTCCATACCGCAAACCTCTATCATCAAGGGGGATGCCAACAGCCTGTCTATCGCAGCCGCCTCTATCGTGGCCAAGGTGACGCGGGACAAGATGATGGCGGATTATGACAAGGAGTTCTCAGGCTACGGCTTCGCCAAAAATGCAGGTTATGGAACGGCAGAGCATTTGGAAGGCTTGAACAAGCTAGGCATCACGCCAATTCACCGTAAGACCTTTGAGCCCATTAAGTCTATGGTAGCAGGGGGAAACTAGTCTTGACAGTCTTTTTCTGGCTATTTTTAGTGGCTATTGGTCTGTTTGCTCTTGTCTATTTCTGGGAGCGGCGGTCGATTTTTATCTCACTGTTTGCTTTGAATATCCTCGTCTGGGCCTTGGCATGGATTATCTCAACAGGCATTCTCGAAAACAATGAAATCTTACGCTTGCTGGCTATAGCCGTGGCGATGGTGCTCTTTTTAGCCTTGTTAAGTGGTCCATTTGTCCTGCTTTTCACGCTTTATCTAAATGGCTTTCAAATTTTGAAGAGAGAAGGGGTTCGCTTCCATAATTTCCTATCCATGGGACTGGCAGTCGCCCTGACTTTCTATCTCTTCATCGCTCCCTTTGTGGTTCAATCCCTTTCAGGCATCAGCTTTTTCAACATGCTGTTCGTCTACGTTGGTTTTTTGGTGTCATATGCTATTATCATCAGCATGCTCTATACCACGTCTAGCTTTGTCAATTTGGTCAATCTCTTCCCAGGCAAGCTTGATTATGTAGTGGTCTTAGGTGCTGGCCTGATTGGTGACAAGGTAACACCACTTTTGGCTTCGCGGATTGAAAAAGGCATAGCGCTCTACCAGAAACATCCTGGCAGCAAGCTCATCATGTCAGGCGGACAGGGGCCTGATGAACTCCTGGCAGAGGGGCAGGCCATGGCTAACTATGCCTTGGAACATGGGATTCCTGCGGAAGATATTGTGATAGAAAACCAATCAACCAATACCGAGGAAAACTTGAAATTTTCCTATGCCCTGATGAAACCTGGTAGTCGATTTGCCCTTGTAACCAATTACTATCACGTTTTCAGAGCTCTGCTATTGGCACGACAATTGAAAATCAAATGTATCGGCTATGGGGCAAAAACCAGATTTTACTTTAGCCTTAATGCCTTCATTCGGGAATTTGTTGGCTATGTGGTCATGAGCCGAAAGGCACATTTGGTATTTTTGAGCATCATGTCAGCCCTTTATCTGATTGGAGTGATCATCAGTTTAATGCATTAAAAACAGCCTCTAGGTTTCTAGAAGCTGTTTTCTTATAGCATAAAGTAGACAATGGCGATATATTGCAGTGCTGAAGCCAGTAGGATAAAGAGATGCCAAATCATATGGAAATAGGGCTTTTTCTTAGCGTAGAAGAGGGCTCCAATAGTATAAGATAAACCACCAGCCAGCATCAAAATTCCGAAAACAAGTCCAGTATTTTGCAGAATGGCTGGCAAGATAAAGACAACCAACCAGCCCATAAAGAGATAGAGAAAAAGGCTGAATTTTTCATTGATTTTTTTGGCGAAAATTTTATAGAGAATGCCAAAAATGGTTAATCCCCATTGTAAACCAACAATTAGATACCCCAACCAACCACCGACCAAGGATAGGGCAACAGGTGTGTAGCTTCCAGCGATAGCGATGTAAATCATGCTATGGTCGATAATCCTTAGGATGTATTTGTGAGTAGAAGCGTAGGGCATGGAGTGGTAGATGGATGAGGAAAGGAACATGAGAAATAGGCTGATGACAAAGATAGTCATGCCGACCACAGCAGTCACGTTATAATCTTGAAAGGAATGTATAGCAGTAATGGGGAGTAAGACCAACATAAATAGGGCTCCGACTGCATGGGTGACACTATTTGCGATTTCTTCGCCAAAAGACAATTTCAGACTTAATTTCAAACTAGGATTCATGGTGACTCCTTTCTAATTCCATAGTGAGTTGACGGGTTTTGTAATATAGTTTAACAGACTGGCAGGCATAACGAATGATTTCAGGCGTTTCATCGCTCTCCTCGTTTCGCATACAGTCAACAAAATGATTGTATAAGGTTTCAGAGTTGTTCGAGTGGAGAAGAAGATTTAAGGTCTGACTGATTTCTTGAATGGAAAAGACATTTTTTAAGATAGTCAAGGCTATCAAGCGGGCAACTTGCTGTTTTTGATATTTTTTCTTAACAGGTTTCTCAATCTGTTTGTGTTTAACGTAATTATTGATCATTGCAGCAGTTAATACCCTTCGAAAATCAACATTATCCCTTGTCAACTTGCCTTGATGAACCCCAGTCCTATCATCAGCTTCATTTCCTAGGCTACTGTTGATTTTCATTGAGTATAAACTCTTCTGTTCAAGGCTTTCCTGAGAGTTGACTACTTGATTAACATACAGCAGAACTTGGTCCAAATACAAATCTAGATCAGGTAATTCATGCCAGTAGGGGATGGTCTGTTTCATGATTGTATACTCTCTTTTATCTAGTATTGACAACTAGATTGTATGATATTGTTTATATAATGTCAAATAAAAACCTTCTGTAACAAGTAAATACAGAAGGTCTGGTTATTATGGAAGGATAAGATTTTCAGGTAGTGCCATCTTGTAAAGGGAGTAAGCCCCGTCTAGATTTTTAACCTTAAAGCCCTTTTCTTTTAAGATACGTTCGGCAATGTACGAGCGAAGGCCACTATGGCAACTGACGATGTATTCTTTTGAAGTGTCTAGTTCTCCTAGCCGCTCACGGAGTTGGTCCAGAGGAATATGGATGAATTCTTTGAATTGCCCATTTGCGACCTCACCAGGATTGCGGACGTCTAACAAGATTTTTCCGTTTGCTAGCTCCTCGTCTAGTTGGTGCCATTGGACATTTTGACTGATGCCTTCTGCGATGTTCATGGCAGCATATCCAATCATATTGACAGGATCTTTGGCTGAACCAAATGGTGGGGCGTAGGTCAATTCTAGTTCTGGCAAATCTTCAATCGTAAGTCCAGCCTTGATGGCAGTGGCAAGGACATCAATCCGCTTATCAATACCTTTTTGACCGACTGTCTGTGCACCAAAGATTTTTCCGTCAGTTGGTGAGAAAATAAGCTTCAGAACGATATCAGTTGCACCAGGATAGTAACCAGCATGGTCCTTTCCAGTTGTATGAACGACGGCATATTCATAACCGAGTGATTGAACGGTACGTTCGATTAAACCAGTTGATGCTGCCACTAAATCAAAGACTTTGACGATAGCAGTACCGATTGAGCCTCTGTTAGTGCGAGCCAATCCAGCAATGACATCAGCTACCTGTCTTCCCTGACGGTTAGCAGGAGAGGCCAATGAAATCAAGGCATCCTGTCCTGTTATTTCTTGTTTAACTACAATGGCATCACCAACGGCGTAGATATTATCTTGATTGGTCTGATAGTTTTGGTCTACGAGTATTCCACCTCGAAGTCCTAGCTTGATTCCAGCATTTTTAGCCAGTTGACTATCGGGAGCAACACCAACTGATAAAATAGTTACATCAGATGATAGGGTCTGTCCATTAGAAAGTTCGACTACTTGACCCTTTTCACGAAAAGCAGTGACAGACTGCCCTGTGATTACTTTGACACCTTTACTTGTTAGCTCGGCTTCAACAAAATGTGCCATTTCCAAGTCAAAAGTAGGTAATACATGAGGAGCCTGTTCGACAAGAGTGACTTTTAAGCCTTTTAAGGCAAGATTTTCAGTCATTTCTAGACCGATAAATCCTGCACCGATAACAACTGCGTGACCAGACTTGATTTGGTCTAGCTTGGTCATTATCTTGTCTAAATCAGGTACGTTCCGAAGTGTGAAGAGATTTTCAGCTTCTTCAATTCCCTTTAAATTTGGGATGACAGGTTTGGCACCTGGTGATAGGATTAGTTTGTCGTAGCTTTCAATGATGTCACCGTTTGGAGTATTCACTGTAACAGTCTGCTTGTCAGCATTGATACTAATGACTTCATGGAAAGGGCGGACATCTAGATTAAAGCGTTTTTTCAAACTTTCTGGCGTTTGGAGTAATAAGCTATCATGCTCTGCTATTTCCCCAGAAATATGATAAGGTAAACCGCAGTTGGCAAAGGAAACGTATGGTCCTTTTTCAAACACAATGATTTCAGCATCTTCCATGAGACGACGCAGACGAGTAGCAGCAGACATACCGCCAGCAATCCCACCGACAATAACAATTTTCATTTAAACCTCCTAAATAATATCTCCAGTCCAGGCATTCATACCGCCTTGAACATTGACCGCTTGATAGCCTTGAGATGTTAAGTAATCTGTCGCCCGTTGGCTACGCATACCTGATTGACAGATGATCAGATAGTATTTGTTTTTATCACCTTTAAATTGGTCGATTTGACTTAATGGCTGGTTGATAGCTTCTGGAATGTGACCACTGGCAAATTCATCAACTTCACGGACGTCCAACAATTTGGTGTTTTTATCTTCCAATACTTTTGGCAAATCTTGTAAAGATAAACTTTCTTTTTGCTTTAAAATTGTAGATAATATCTGTTTCAACATAAATACCTCTTTCATACCCCTAGGGGTATTTTAAATATAGCAGATGATAACGCTGATTGTCAAGTTTTAGAATTGACATTTTATGAAACAAGCAGTACCATATAGGGTATGAATACAGAGAAGAAAAAGATGATAAATCGTTTGAAACGTGCAGAAGGTCAGCTCCGTGGCATTCAAAACATGATTGAAGAAGAGCAAGAGTGTATCGATATTGTGATGCAGCTGAGTGCAGTTCGTTCCAGTATCAACAGTATGATGGGAATGGTCATTGCTCAAAAAGTTCAAGATTGCATTAAACACCCTTCCGATAATCCCGAGGAACAAGAGGCACGGCTAGCAGAAGCTATTAATTTGATTATAAAAAAATAGGAGTAGGGCTATGTTAACAGAAAAAGAAAAGATGATAGCTGGGCAATTATATATAGCTGCCGATCCAGAACTTAGACAAATGAGAACTCTGGCTCGCCAAAAGATGCGGGACTTCAATAATGAATTAGATGGCTCTATACGTTCTCAAATCTTGAAAAACTGGTTTGGAGCTACAGGAGAGCGGATTTACATGGAGCCAAATTTCTACTGCGATTACGGAAGTAACATTCATGTCGGAGAGGATTTTTATGCTAATTTCAACTGTACTATGCTCGATGTCTGTCCGATACGAATCGGGAAAAATGCTATGCTTGGTCCCAATGTGCAATTGTTGACTCCATTACATCCTTTAGATCCCGATGAAAGAAATTCAGGAAAAGAATATGGCGCACCTATTACCATTGGTGATAATTTCTGGGCTGGTGGTGGTGTGACAATCTTACCAGGCGTGACCTTGGGGGACAATGTCGTTGTTGGTGCTGGTGCTGTTGTAACCAAGTCTTTTGGTGATAATGTCGTTTTAGCAGGAAATCCTGCGCGTGTGATTAAAGAAATACCTCAAAAATAATTCTCCCATTTGGGAGAATTTTTTCTTTCCATTACGAACAATAAGAATGAGGTGAAGTAAATGAATAATTTTGAATTGTTTAAATGGAAAAAAGCTGGTTTGACCAATCTTAATATTAATAAAGTTTTGGCCTATCAAGAAAAACATGGTAAAAAATTGACCTTACGTAATGTCGCTGTAGTGTCTGAATGTAAAAATCCAGTGCTATTTATGGAAAATTATAAGAATCTAGATACAAAAGCCTGTCGCGAGGAATTTAATAAGTATCCATCATTTTCAATTTTAGATGATATCTATCCTTTGGCGCTCAAACAGATTTACAATCCACCTGTACTTTTGTTTTATCAAGGGGATTTAGAATTGCTAGAAAAATCAAAGCTGGCAGTTGTTGGTACACGAAATGCCAGTAAAAATGGTATCCAATCTGTTCAGAAAATTATCAAGGAATTGAGCAATCGCTTTGTCATTGTTAGTGGTTTGGCAAGAGGAATTGATACGGCTGCCCACATCGCCAGTTTGAAAAATGGAGGCCAAACCATTGCTGTAATCGGAACAGGTTTAGATAATATTTATCCAAAAGAAAATAAAGATTTGCAGACCTATATTGGCAAACACCATCTGGTGCTGACAGAGTATGAAGCTGGTGCTCAGCCACTCAAATACCATTTCCCTGAACGGAATCGGATCATTGCTGGGTTGGTAGAAGGTCTGGTGGTCTGTGAGGCAAAAATGCGGTCTGGTAGCTTGATTACCTGCGAACGTGCCTTGGAAGAAGGAAGAGAAGTCTATGCTATTCCAGGTTCCATTATGGACGGAAAATCAGATGGTTGTCATCATCTGATTCAAGAGGGGGCAAAGTGCATCACATCAGGCTTGGACATCATTTCTGAGTATCAATTTTAAAACAAGTCTTCCTATAGGAAAATAAATATCTTGACACTGACTGAAAAATAGTATATTCTTTGTGAGGTTAAAAATATTTGTAAGGTATAAGAATGGCTACAAAAACAGTTAGTAAGAAAAAAACAACAACCAAGAAAAATCTCGTTATTGTAGAGTCACCTGCTAAGGCAAAAACAATCGAAAAATATCTTGGTAAAAATTATAAGGTCGTTGCTTCAGTCGGGCATATTCGAGATTTGAAGAAATCTAGTATGTCTATTGACTTTGATAACAACTATGCACCTGAGTACATCAACATCCGTGGAAAAGGACCACTCATCAATTCTTTGAAAAAAGAAGCAAAAAATGCTAAGCAAGTCTTTCTTGCGAGTGACCCGGACCGCGAAGGAGAAGCAATTTCTTGGCATTTGGCTCACATTTTGGGATTGGACGCAAACGATAAAAACCGTGTTGTCTTTAATGAAATTACAAAAGATGCAGTAAAAAATGCTTTTCAGGAGCCACGTGCTATTAACCTAGACTTGGTAGATGCCCAGCAAGCTCGTCGCGTCTTAGACCGTATTGTAGGGTACTCCATATCACCTATTTTATGGAAGAAAGTCAAAAAAGGTCTGTCAGCAGGACGTGTTCAATCGGTTGCTCTCAAATTAATAATCGACCGTGAAAATGAAATCAGCAATTTCAAACCAGAAGAATATTGGACAATTGATGCAACCTTCAAAAAGGGGAGCAAGAAATTCCAGGCTTCATTCTACGGTATAGATGGAAAGAAAACTAAAATTGAAAACAATGAGCAGGTTAAAGAAATTCTTGCCCGACTTGATGGAGATGATTTCTTAGTAGAACAGGTTGAGCGTAAGGAACGCAAACGAAATGCACCTCTGCCTTACACAACTTCTACTATGCAGATGGATGCGGCTAATAAAATCAATTTCCGTACTCGTAAAACCATGATGGTTGCCCAACAACTTTATGAGGGTGTCAGTCTTGGCACAGGTGGTACCCAAGGTTTGATTACCTATATGCGTACGGATTCAACACGTATTAGCCCTGTTGCACAAGCACAAGCTGCTGACTTTATCACGGAGCGTTTTGGTGCTACCTATTCAAAGCATGGTAACAAAGTAAAAAATGCCAGTGGTGCACAAGATGCCCACGAAGCCATTCGTCCATCAAATGTTAACTTAACACCTGAATCAATTGCGAAATATCTGGACAAGGACCAATTGCGACTATATACACTGATTTGGAATCGTTTTGTCGCAAGTCAGATGGCCGCAGCAGTTTTTGATACCATGAGTGTTCGTTTGGGTCAAAATGGTATTGTCTTTGCTGCTAATGGTAGCCAAGTAAAATTCGATGGTTATATGGCTGTCTATAACGACGCTGATAAAAATAAGATGTTGCCAGATATGGAACAAGGTGACACGGTGGTACGCGCGTCAACAAATCCAGAACAACACTTTACTCAGCCGCCAGCTCGCTACTCTGAAGCAACCTTAATTAAAACATTAGAAGAGAATGGTGTAGGTCGCCCGTCAACCTATGCACCAACAATTGAAACCATTCAAAAACGTTACTATGTTAAGCTTGCGGCTAAGCGATTTGAACCGACTGAACTCGGAGAAATCGTTAATAAGCTGATTGTTGAGTTCTTCCCAGATATTGTCAATGTCAAATTTACAGCCGATATGGAACAAAAATTGGATGATGTAGAAATCGGGAAAGAGCAGTGGCAGAAGGTCATTGACGGTTTCTATCAGCCATTCAAGGTAGAATTATCTAAGGCAGAAGAACAGATGGAAAAAATCCAAATTAAGGATGAACCAGCTGGCTTTGACTGTGATGTTTGTGGACATGAAATGGTTATTAAATTAGGTCGCTTTGGAAAATTCTATGCATGTAGCAATTTCCCAGACTGTCGCAATACCAAGCAAATCACTAAAGAAATCGGTGTGACTTGTCCGGTTTGCCAAAAAGGGCAAGTGATTGAACGCAAGAGTAAACGCAATCGTCTTTTCTATGGTTGCGATCGCTACCCAGAGTGTGAATTTACTTCTTGGGACAAGCCAGTCGGGCGTTCTTGTCCGAAATGCGACCACTATCTCGTTGAGAAAAAAGTTCGTGGTGGTGGTAAACAAGTTGTCTGTCCAAATGGTGACTACGAAGAAGACAAGATTAAATAAGATTAAACTGCTATTCTCAAGGGAATGGCAGTTGTTTTTTATAGTCATGTTAGTTTATCTTAGCTAACTTCGACGAGCGAGAGGCTGGGCAAAAAGCCCAGCACCGCTTCTCAAAGTTAGTGTCAATATCTCAGCGCAGTGGTTGATTGGGTTTAACAGGCCAGTGGAGTAAAACTGTTCAGTGAACTGTGTCAGCCTGAGCTTAGAAATGAAAAAATCGAGCTAAAAAGGTTGGAGATAGGATTTGCGAAGCAAATCGCAGAAGTTCGTGTTTCACATTCCAAGTCTGACCTCTACAACTGAAGCGAACTAAACGGCAATACCAGTTTGAAAAAATGTTTAAAAAATGTTAAAAAATAGGAGAAAAGTCTTGCATTATTGAAAATACTGTGTTATGATAATTGAGGTTTGAAAAAACTGACCTAAGACAGTAGGGGAGCTGGACTCATAAACATCCTACCGAGGCACAAAACGATTATTGAGATAAACGTATTTGTACTTTCGTGTCTAGGTTTAGGTGCGATTTTTTTGTGCCTAGCCCAAAATAAAAACGGAGGTAAAAAAATGAGTGAAGCTATTATCGCTAAAAAAGCGGAATTAGTAAATGCCGTTGCTGAGCAAATGAAAGCTGCAACATCTATCGTTGTTGTAGACGCTCGTGGTTTGACAGTAGAACAAGATACAGTTCTTCGTCGTAACTTGCGTGGTGCAGAAGTTGAGTACAAAGTTATCAAAAACTCAATCTTGCGTCGTGCTGCTGAGCAAGCTGGTCTTGAAGGTCTTGCAGAATTGTTTGTAGGTCCATCTGCAGTTGCATTCTCAAACGATGCAGTTGCTCCAGCTAAAACAATTTACGATTTCGCGAAAACTGCTGATGCTCTTGAAATCAAAGGTGGAGCTGTAGAAGGTAAAGTTTCTTCTAAAGAAGAAATCGAAGCACTTGCTACATTGCCAAACCGCGAAGGCATGCTTTCTATGTTGCTTTCTGTACTTCAAGCGCCAGTTCGCAACGTTGCATACGCTGTTAAAGCTGTTGCAGAAAAAGAAGACGCAGCTTAATGCGTCAGAGCGTAGCTGCTTAGTGCTACAAACTATTTAAAAACCTAAATTGGAGGAAAATCACAATGGCATTGAACATTGAAAACATTATTGCTGAAATTAAAGAAGCTACTATCCTTGAGCTTAACGACCTTGTTAAAGCTATCGAAGAAGAATTTGGTGTAACTGCAGCTGCTCCTGTAGCTGTTGCTGCAGCTGGTGGTGCTGCTGAAGAAGCTAAAGATTCATTCGACGTTGAATTGACATCTGCTGGCGACAAAAAAGTTGGCGTTATCAAAGTTGTACGTGAAATCACTGGTCTTGGTCTTAAAGAAGCTAAAGAGCTTGTTGACGGTGCACCAGCTATGGTTAAAGAAGGCGTTGCAACTGCAGAAGCTGAAGAAATCAAAGCTAAATTGGAAGAAGCAGGCGCTTCAGTTACTCTTAAATAATAGAGTTTCCAATCAAAATAAAAACCTATCACTTAATGTGATAGGTTTTTTCGTTCTATTGTTGCAAACGTTTTCGTTGTGGGGTATAATATAAAAAATGCTGTCTAAAGATTAGGAGAAAGACATGAAAAGTTACAAAAACTATATCTTCGATTTTTATGGTACATTGGTTGATATTCGTACAGATGAAAATAAACTAGAGGTCTGGAATCAGCTAACACAGATTTACAATGCTTTTGGTTGTTCCTATCGGCCGCGCCAGTTGAAAAATGCCTATCATCGTTTTGTAGAAGAGGCGGAGAGATCTCTCGCGGAAACAGTGAGTTATCAGTATGTCGAAATTGATTTAGAAACAATCTTCATTCGTCTATTAACGGATGTACCAAATGAAAACCAAAGTACCAATAAACCGACTGATTTAGAGACTTTTGGACAAGTAGTAGCCGCGATTTTCCGCGTACTTTCACGTGAAAAGTTAGAAGCTTATGAAAATACCCTAACTAGTCTACAGACATTAAAGGATAGAGAAGCGCGATTATTTATTCTCTCCAATGCTCAACGAATTTTTACTCAGGTAGAAATTGAACAGACAGGTTGTGTTGAGTTGATGGAAAAAATTTATATCTCTTCCGACTTTAAGATGAAGAAGCCTGAACCAGCATTTCTTCAACTGGTTTTAGAGGAAAATAATCTTGATGTTGAGGAAACGGTTATGATTGGTAATGATTTGACATCCGATATAGCTATTGCTCATGAATTGGGAATGGATTCCATTTTGCTGAATACTTTCCCGTATAGTCAGGAAGAAATCGACTCTTATAGGAGACTTGGTTGGAACTTTGAGGTTGTTGGAGATATAGCGGAGCTATTGTAAATAAGCTATAGAATAACAAATGATATACATAAAATATATTATGTAAAAAATCGGAGCTACTTTTATTTCAATGAAGGTAGTTTTGTCTTTTCTAGCCATTTTCTGGTATACTAGATAGGTATAAAATTTAGAAAGGTTCTGTTTTGGGGTATTCCCAAACAGTAGTCAGATCTTCTGGCTAGAGGTATTAGTTTCATGTCTCAAACCCACATTAATGTTATCGGAGCTGGCTTGGCTGGCTCAGAAGCTGCTTATCAGATTGCCAAACGCGGCATTCCTGTCAAACTTTACGAGATGCGAGGTGTCAAACCGACCCCTCAGCACAAGACAGACAAGTTTGCCGAGTTGGTTTGTTCCAATTCATTCCGCGGCGATAGTTTGACCAACGCTGTCGGCCTTCTCAAGGAAGAAATGCGTCGTTTGGATTCCATTATCATGCGAGCTGGCGAGGCCCACCGTGTGCCTGCTGGCGGGGCTATGGCTATGGACCGTGAAAATTTCTCTCAAGCAGTCACAGATGAGATTCACAACCACCCGCTGATTGAGGTCATTCGTGGCGAGATTACAGAGATTCCTGAAGATGCGATTACAGTTATCGCGACGGGGCCTTTGACGTCTGACGCCTTGGCGGAGAAGATTCACGCCCTCAACGGTGGCGACGGTTTTTACTTCTACGATGCGGCAGCGCCGATTGTGGACAGCTCGACCATTAACATGGACTTGGTTTATCTTAAGTCCCGTTACGACAAGGGAGAGGCTGCCTATCTCAATGCTCCGATGAACAAGGAGCAGTTCACCGCTTTCTATGAGGCTTTGATTTCAGCTGAGGAAGCACCGCTTAACTCCTTTGAAAAAGAAAAATACTTTGAAGGCTGTATGCCTATTGAGGTCATGGCCAAACGTGGCATCAAAACCATGCTCTATGGCCCAATGAAGCCAGTTGGTCTGGAATACCCAGAAGACTACAAGGGCCCACGTGATGGCGAATACAAGACACCTTACGCAGTTGTCCAGCTTCGTCAGGATAACGCAGCAGGTGGCCTTTATAACATTGTCGGTTTCCAAACTCACCTTAAGTGGGGGGAGCAGAAGCGGGTCTTCCAGATGATTCCAGGACTTGAAAATGCGGAGTTTGTCCGCTACGGCGTTATGCACCGCAATTCCTACATGGATTCGCCAAACTTATTGGAACAGACCTTTGCGACCAAGAAAAATCCTAATCTTTTCTTTGCAGGTCAAATGACAGGAGTAGAAGGCTATGTCGAGTCTGCTGCCTCTGGCTTAGTGGCTGGTATCAACGCTGTTCGCCGCTTCCGTGGCGAAGACCCAGTCATCTTCCCGCAAACAACAGCCATCGGAGCTCTGCCATTCTACATCACCCACACCGAAAGCAAGCACTTCCAGCCTATGAATGTCAACTTTGGTATCATCAAGGAGCTGGACGGACCGCGTATCCGCGACAAGAAGGAGCGTTATGAGGCAATAGCAGAGCGTTCCCTCAAGGACTTGGAAGAGTTTTTGGCGGTTTAAACCGATAGTTTTCTTACGGAAAGTATCGGGAAAACTTGGATGTTAGATGATAAACTGATAGGGAAAGGAGAAGTTGATGATAAAAGAGTTCAATGCAACCGTACGTTACCTAGAGTCCGTTTTAGAAAGCGAAATCGATGAACGGGAATTTTTGCGCATATCAGGATATTCCGTTCCCATGTTTAGTCGTCTCTTTTCGATTCTGACAGATATGTCCTTGTCAGAATACGTTCGGTTACGAAAGTTGACGCGAGCTGCTATGGACATTCGTGAAGGACAGGCAAAGATTATAGATATAGCCCTTAAATATGGGTATGAATCTTCGGATTCTTTTGCCTTTGCCTTCAAACAATTTCATCAGATTTCTCCCAGTCAAGTACGCAAGGGCTTTCCCTTTAAGGTCGTCTTACCCTTGCAACTATCATTAACTGTCCAAGGAGGTAAAGAAATGGATGTTCGTATTGAAAAGAAGGCTAGTTTTACAGTTGCTGGGCTTCTTCGCACAGCAATCAGTAATGAAGTGTGTCCGAAGGTATGGGAAGACTTGTTCAAGAACCATACTTATGAAGAGTTAGCTACTCTAGGAAGTGGGCAGTCCTTTGGAGTTTGTACATTAGCTCAAGCGGACGAGACGATTAATTATATGGCTGCTTATGATGTCACAGATAGGGAAAAAGCGACTAAGTTAGGCTTAGAACTGCTTGATGTTCACGAAGCTGACTATGCTATTTTTACCCTAACAGGCCCCATTCCTCAATCTATTCATGCAGGATGGCGTTATGCGCTAGAAACTTTTTTTCCTGAACACGGCTATCGCCATTCAGGTGCACCAGATTTTGAGTACTATTTTGAAGGAGAGATGAGTTCCCCAGACTACCAAATGGAACTCTGGATTCCCATTGTGAAAGCATAATGTACAGGACACCTTCGGGTGTCTTTTTGCTAATATTGACAATTTTGGGAATTCAGGCTATACTGTTTACAAAGTAAACATGGAGAGGTGATAAAAATGCCAACCTTATCAAAACCAATTGCTGTCCGATTTGATGAAGACTTGGTCCAGTTGATTGAAGAAGTTTCTTCTGGACAACATATGACCAAGACAGACTTCATTCGGGAAGCCGTTTTGGAGAAGTTAGAAGATATGTACGATCTTGCCAAGGCAGAAAAAACCTATCAGGAGTGGTCTGAGAGCGGTAAGAAAACCTATAGTCATGAAGAAATGATGAAACGTTATGGCTAAGTATCGTGTGGACTATGCTCCGAGTTTCTTCGAAGATATGGATAAGCTCGATAAGGGAACCAGTCGGCAAATTGCTAGGTGGATTGATAAGCATCTGGTGGATGTGGATTTCCCACGTTCTCCTGGAAAGTATTTGACAGGAAACTTAGCTGGCTATGTCCGCTTTCGTGTTGGAAACTATCGTATCATTGCTGTCGTTGACGAAGGAGAACTGGTTTTGCTCAATCTCCATGTAGGACATCGCTCCGATATTTATAAGAAGTTAAAATGAGAGAAATTCATGCCAGACACCTTCGGGTGTCTTTTGTGTTATACTGGGATTAGAAAAGCGGAGGAGAAATACGATGCACCACGATACTTGGAAGGGAATTATTCTACAGAAACAAGGTCTGTTGAAACCCCACTCTGTTCAGCAAATCTGCCAAAATCTCAATGGTTTGCAGGCTCAGTTTCAGCCCTATGTTCATGTCGGATTTCGTAACCGTATGACAGCAGAGGATTTTCATGAGGGTAGCTGGCAGGAGGAGTTGACACGCCAGTGGTCCATTCGGCGAACGGTCCATGCCTATCTCAAGTCGGAAATTCCCCTCTATATCCACGAGGGGCGGCTGGTCAGCACCGAATACTTAAAGATAGAAGGACGGGACGGTTTTAGTCCTCAGACCAAGCAGAAATATCACCAGCTGATTTTAGAAGCCCTTGAACAAGGTCCCATGACCCGCGAGGAACTCAAGGTCCTTTGCCGTGGGGAAAAGATGACGCAGGAAGAGGAGAAGCTGGTCTTCAACGCCTGGGGCGGCCTCTTTCGCTACATGGTCGAGCGTGGGGAAGTCTATCAAGAGTACGGTGCCAAGCGTTTTTATCGTCTGACAGACTTTCAGCCACTTTCTCGGGAAAAAGCAGAGCTGGAAATCGCTCGACGGTATTTTGCAGGTTTTGGACCTGTCAGCCTAGCTGATGCCCGTTACTATTTCAAAGAAAATAAATCTACGGTCCTAAAATGGATGAAGCAATTAGATCTGAAAACTCTTGACGTAGCAGGGGAAGAACGTTTTTATCTGGGAGAGTTGAAAGAAGCTCAACTGCCTGACTGCCTCTTCGTTGCAGGATTTGACCAACTTTTGCTAGGTTATGAAAAGAAAGCTAATCCCTTTTTTAATCCTAAATACATCCGTAATATCTATACTTTGACGGGTATTGTCAAACCTGTTGTTTTCTACAAGGGACGCTTGGTTGCGACCTGGCGACGAGATAAGGACAGGATTGAACTGGCAATCTTTGAAAATCTGACCAGTCGTGAACAGAAAGAACTGGAATGTTACCGTCAAGTCTACGAGGAACGCTTAAAAACGGAGCATAAATTGTTCGGAAAATCCGAAAATTGCAAATAAATAACTAAATTTTCTGAATATTCCAGAAAAACTATGATATAATACTTAAAATACGTAAGGAAGAGATAGATATGAATAAGTCTTACTTTTATTTGGACATGAGAACTCATGAATTAGATGTACCATTTACAGGAAGAAAACGTCGAGTCCGTGTTTTATTGCCGAAAGGATATGTTGAAAATACAGAAGAGACCTATCCCGTTGTTTATTTCCACGATGGGCAAAATGTACTCTACAGTAAGGAAGCTTTTTCAGGTCATTCATGGAAAGTCATCCCAACTATTAAGCGTAATCCAGACATTGCAAAAATGATCGTAGTGGCTATTGATAATGATGGTGCTGATCGCATGCATGAATACGCTGCTTGGAAGTTTAGTGAGATGGGGATTCCTGGGGTGCAGTTCGGTGGTAAGGGAACCTTGTATGCTGAATTTGTGATGGATGTCGTCAAACCATTTATTGATCAAGAATACCGGACAAAATCTGATAAAGTTCACACTGCAATGATTGGCTCATCCTTGGGAGGCAATATCACCCAGTTTATGGGATTGGCTTATCAGAACCAGATTGGCTGTCTGGGTGTCTTTTCATCTGCCAACTGGCTTCATCAAGATGCTTTCGACCGTTATATTGAACGTCAACAATTAGATTCAGATCAACGTGTCTACATCTATGTTGGGACAGAAGAAGCAGATGATACAGATAAAACGCTCATGGCTGGCAATATCAAACAAGCCTATATTAATTCGTCTTTAAGCTATTATCGTCAGTTGATTGCTGGCGGTGTTGAATTGGACAATATAACCTTAGAAGTTGTTTCGGGAGCTGTTCACAATGAGGAGGCTTGGGCGCTCTATTTGCCAGCTTGCCTACGATTCCTAAGCGAACATTGGTCATAAAACAAAAATATTTAAATAGGAGGCTTTACTATGCACGTTGAATTTTTAAGTCATTGGTCTGGAAATCTTGGCCGAGAAATGAATCTAAATCGTTATGGTCACGCAGGGATTCCTGTTGTTGTCTTTGCCTCATCTGGCGGTTCTTATAATGAATATGCTGATTTTGGGATGATTGAAGCTTGTCGCGGGTCTATTGAAGCTGGTCAGGTCCAATTTTTTACTCTAACCAGCTACGGTAGTGAAAGCTGGTTGGCGGACTGGAAGTCTATTCATGACAAAGCAGAAGCTCACCGCGCCTACGAACGCTATGTGATTGAAGAAGCGATTCCATTTATCAAACATAAAACAGGCTGGTTCGATGGGATGATGACGACTGGTTGCTCTATGGGAGCCTACCATGCCTTAAACTTCTTCCTGCAACATCCGGATGTTTTCACAAAAGTCATCGCCCTTTCAGGCGTCTATGATGCTCGTTTCTTCAACAACAATCAAGATTATGGCAATGACGATGTTGTTTATCAGAACTCACCATCTGACTATATCTGGAACCAAAACGACGGCTGGTTTATTGATAAATACCGTCAAGCAGATATTATCGTTTGTACCGGTTTGGGCGATTGGGAACAAGACGGTCTGGACTCATTCTACAACCTAAAACGTGCCTTTGAAGAGAAAAATATCCCAGCTTGGTTTGATACATGGGGTACAGATGTAGCCCACGACTGGGTGTGGTGGAGAAAGCAAATGCCATTCTTCCTTCATTCTATCGGACTATAAACTAGAAAGGACTACCTATGAATTATCTCGTTATTTCACCTTTTTATCCAGAAAATTTTCAACCATTCACCATTGAATTGGCTAAAAAAGAAGGCGTTACGGTTCTAGGTATCGGGCAAGAACCGTACGATCAATTGCCTGAAGAACTTCGTAATGCCTTAACAGAATACTTCCGTGTTGAGAATCTTGAAAACTTGGATGAAGTCAAGCGTGCAGCAGCCTTTCTTATTTACAAGCATGGTCCAATCGACCGAGTGGAATCACACAATGAGCACTGGTTGGAAAATGATGCCGCACTCCGTGAACAATTTAATATTTTTGGAGCTAAGCCAAGCAATCTTAAAAAGACAAAATTCAAGTCTGAAATGAAGAAATACTTTACAAAAGCAGGTGTTCCTGTTGTGCCAGGTATGGTCGTCAAATCGGAGAAAGACATTGATAAGGCTGTTAAGACAATTGGCTTCCCAATGATTGCCAAGCCTGACAATGGTGTTGGAGCATCAGGTACCTTTAAACTCACAAAGAAAGCTGACTTGGAAACCTTTAAAGAAGCCTGGGATGGTCAAACAGCTTATTTCTTTGAGAAATTTGTCAATTCAAGCATTATTACAACCTATGATGGATTGGTGGACAGCAAGGGAAATGTTGCTTTCGAAACAGGTTTGACCTATGTTCACACTCCGCTGGAACTGATGTTGTCTAGAAAAGACAATGCCTACTTCATTGAGAAGGAGTTGGATCCTCAATTAGTAAAATATGGCCGTGCCATTATCAAAGCTTTTGGTATGAAAGAGCGTTTCTTCCATATTGAATTTTTCAAGGAAGGTGACGATTATATCGCCATTGAATACAACAACCGTATGGCAGGTGGTTTCACAGTTGAAGCCTATAACTACGCCCATTCCATTGATCTTTTCCGTGATTATGCCAATGTTGCAACAGGTGGTACAGTTGAGGAACGTAGATTTGAACCACAATACTGCTTGGTAGCAACTCGTCGTGATACAACAGACTATGTTCACTCTGCAGATGACATTCATCAGAAATTCGCTGGTAAGATTAAAACCGTCAAACGCATGCCAGATGCCTTTGCAGAATTGCAAGGAAATGATGCCTACCTCCTTGTGACAGAGAGCAAGGAAGAGTTGGATGAAATGATTGCCTACATTGGTCTAACAAAATAAAACTAACTGTAAGACGCCAGAAATGGTGTCTTTTCATTTTCTTACAAACCTGTAAGTTTTAATATCATAACTGTAAGGGAGCGAGGTAGTAATATTTTCTATAATAAACTCATAAGTAAACGAAAGAAGGAAATTTTATGTCATTCAAATTTTTACAAGCAAAATACATTTTTGGTAAAACACAAGAAAGTAAACGACAAGAAAAACAGGAAAAACAAGCTGAATTACTATTCGAATTAGAACACGAACTCTTTCAACGTAACTGGATGTACTAGGAGGTTTAAGTGGTGAAATCGTACAATGCATATCAACTGAAACTCGCTATGGCTGGCATAATGGTTTTGGATCATCTGAAAATCATACCAGATTTTATCCCAGACCAACTTAGTATGGTCTTTCACATGGTCACTCGATGCGTCGCAGTCTTCTTTGCCTACATGTTGGTTGAAGGCTATCTTCATACGAGAAATGTCAAAAACTATCTTTTGCGACTATATGGTGCAGCAGGGCTGATGGCCACTGGAAATGTTTTGATAAACAGTCTTTACCAATCAAAAGATATTTACATCGGTAACAATATCTTTTTGACATTAGCTGTTGGTCTAACCATGTTGGTTTGTCTTAGAAATTTTGCTGAACACACTAGAAAGCAACAAATCCTTCAAGTCCTATCGGTTGGACTGTTGACCATCTTAGGTGCCTTTTTAACAGAAGGTGGCTATGTGGTCTTGCCCTTCATCCTCATCACCTATTTAGGTCGTAAGTCACTATTCAAACGCAACTTGTTCTACGGGTTATTTGCCCTATTCTTGCTATTTTTGTCCTATCAGCCTTATGAAAGTATTGAAATGACTGTCCAGATGATGCTCTACAATGCTGACTGGTTATTTATCTTGGTCTTGCCAATTCTAAGTCATTATAATGGACAAGCAGGGCCCCGGACAGCATTTTCACGCTATTTCTTTTACATTTTCTATCCGCTACACTTGTGGCTACTGGCAACCATTGCCTATTTTATCTAACCTTACAAAGCTGTAAGTTTTCAGGTCAGAATTGTAAGAGAAGGTAATTAGAATATTTTCTAAAATAGACTCATAAGAAACAGAAAGAAGGAAATCTCATGTCATTCAAATTTTTACAAGCAAAGAGAATGGAAGAAAAGGCATTCTCAGAAAAAGAGAAAGCTGAACTCATGGAACAAACCTTATTCTTAGAAGAGCTCGCCCATGATTTGCAAACGATGCGATTTATGGCATACTAGAGGGAGGAAACTATGAAAAAGAAAGTATTTGGCATGCTGGCTTTGGGCAGTATAATGCTAACCGCTTGTTCTTCTTCTTCAGCAGGCCTTAGCTTTGATGAGGGCTATCAAACTTTCCATTACAAGGGAAAAGACTATGCCGTTAGCAAACAGGAAGTTGCCAAAGATAGTATTCGAGGAACAGAAGTTAAGTTTATGGAATGGCCTGTTGTCAAAGAAGAGGGGTTAGTGAAAAAAACAGTGTCCTTGAATAATCTCTTTATAACTACTGGCAAGGAAGGGGCCATCGGTGTCCAGGATGGTTATTATAAGGTGGATTTAGAAGATAATATTGCGGAATCAGACCGAATCAACTATCAAGCATTACTTGATACAGTTGATTTATCCAAAGAAAACAATTAGGAGTTTATATGTTATTAGAAATCAATCATTTAGAAAAAGTTTACCGCACGCGCTTTTCAAAAGAGGAAACTCGTGCCTTGCAAGATGTGGATTTTAAGGTAGAAGAGGGCGAGTTTATTGCCATTATGGGTGAAAGTGGTTCTGGTAAGACGACTTTGCTCAACATTCTAGCAACCCTAGACAAGCCGACGAGGGGCTCTGTTATCTTAAACAATCAGGATATTACTAAAATCAAGGAAAGCAAGCTAGCAGATTTCCGTTTGCGTAACCTAGGTTTTGTCTTCCAAGATTTTAATCTCTTGGACACCCTGTCCATCCAAGACAATATCTTTTTACCTCTGGTATTGGCCCGTACCAGCCATGAGGAAATGGAAAAACGTTTGAAAGTTTTGGCACCAAAACTGCGGATTCAAGATTTGCTGAAAAAACGTCCTTTTGAACTATCTGGTGGACAAAAGCAGCGCGTGGCCATTGCCCGTAGTTTGATTACCCAGCCACAAATTGTCCTAGCAGATGAGCCGACGGCTGCCCTAGATTACCGCAATTCGGAAGACTTGCTGAATTTGTTTGAAGACATCAACCTAGATGGACAAACCATTCTCATGGTAACTCACTCAGCCAACGCAGCCAGCCATGCCAAACGGGTTCTCTTTATCAAGGATGGTCGGATTTTCCACCAATTGTACAAGGCAGGTAAGAGCAATCAAGACTTTGCCAAGGAAATTTCGCTCAATATGTCTGCACTTTTAGGGGGTGAGTAGATGTTTTACCTCAAACTTGCTGGGCAAAATATCCGAAAATCCATGGGTGTTTTTGCTCCCTTTGTTTTAGCCAGTCTTGTGCTATTTACTCTGATTTGTTCCATGTTCTTGCTCATGCTAAGTCCAGTTATAAAGACCATGGGCTCTGGTGCCATTTCTATCGGTCTTGGTGTTGTTGTTCTGACCATTTTCTCGGTCATTATGGAGATTTATAGTTTTAATTTCCTGATGAAACAACGGGCGAGAGAATTTGGTCTCTATAACATGCTAGGGATGAACAAGAAAAAAGTAGCCTTGATAGCCAGCCTAGAATTGATGATGATATTCTTACTGGTTGTGGTTCTTGGTTCTGTCTTAGCTGGTGTGTTTGCAAATGTTCTCTACTTGATTTTTGTCAATATAACACATTATAGTGATTTACATTTTGGAATAGATCCTCTGGCCTTTGTCATGACCGCCTTTCTCTTTGCTGGTATCTTCTTTCTCTTGGAATTGCTGGCCATTCGGACCATTGGTAAGACCAGTCCACTGATTTTGTTCCGTGCCAGCGAGAAGGGGGAGAAGGAGCCAAAAGGCAATGTCCTTCTGGCTGCCCTTGGTGTAGTGGGACTGGGTGTTGGATACTACCTATCACTTTCATCGAAAGCAGCAGGGTTAGTTGTCATCTATCGTTTCTTCATCGCAGTGCTCTTTGTCATTGCGGGTACCTATCTGTTCTACATCAGTTTTATGACTTGGTATTTGAAGGCTCGTCGGAAAAACAAACGGTATTTCTATACGCCAGAGCATTTCATTACGACTTCGCAGATGATTTTCCGGATGAAGCAGCACGCAACGGGTTTGGCCAATATTACGCTACTTGCGGTCATGGCCTTTGTGACCATTGCGACCACAACCTCCCTTTATACAGGTATGAGCAGTATGACAGGTGCACTATATCCCAAGGAAACATCTATTACCTATAAAGTTTCTGATAGAAGTCAAGGTGAAGCTGCCTATCAGCAATCGGTGCTCAGCCATTTTCCAGAAAAAGCTAATGACAGTCTTTCCTACCTGACCTATCAAGCTGGTCTAGTCTATGATGGTGGCGAAGAGATTGTCATTAGCCCAGAAACCATTTCCAATCCAGATTTTAGCAAAATGGCCTTTACTTACTTCATTACTCAAGATGATTTCAGAAAATTGGGGAATGACCTGCCAGAGCTTGTTGCCAATCAAGTGGTCTTTATGCGTCCGAGTGAAAAGCCATCGCTTAAGAAGCTTGTTTTGGGCGAGCAAACCTTTGAGAATGTAGCCAATCTTGACCAGGCTATTTTCCCAGACAACTACAATACGCTAAATGCCGCCGTTATGGTAGTCAGTGATGACACTGTGTTGGATGCTGTTCGTGAGTATTACGAGTCCAATAATCCGCAAGGGTATACAGTCAGTCTGGACTACCGTGTCTTTACCGACTTGACTGATGAAGAGGTTGCTTCGATTGGTGAGCAAGCTGGGGACTCTTATAATATCAACGATGCAAACGGAGAATTCCTAGGATATGCTATGCAAAAATCAGATTTCAACAATTTACAGATGGGCTTTACAGGCGGTTTCCTCTTTACAGGCTTCTTGTTGGGCATTAGTTTCCTACTTGGTGCAGCCTTGATTATCTACTACAAACAGTACTCGGAAGGGCATGAGGACAAGAAATCCTATAAGATTCTACAAGAAGTGGGCATGAGTGCAGCAGCGGTCAAAAAGACCATTAACTCCCAAACACTTACGGTCTTCTTTATGCCTTTGGTCATGGCGACCCTACACTTTGTCATCGCCCTTGTCATGCTCAAGCAAATGCTACTGAGTTTTGGTGTTACCTCATCACTAATGATTTATACGGTCAGTGGAATTACTTTGCTTGCAGTTGCCCTGATTTACTTTGTCATTTACAAGTGGACCAGCCGAACCTATTATCGCATTATTGAACGGTAGAAGAAGTCTCGCTTATGCGGGATTTCTTGTTTTTTTTAAGTAATGGTGTTACAATGGTAATACCAAAGGAATACTAGAAGAGGTGAGAAAATGGCAGCTATTACTTTAAAGGTTTCTGAGCAGGACAAGCTCTTTATGCAGGCTATGGCAAAGTTTGAAGGCGTGAGTTTGTCAGAACTCATTCGGACTAAAACCCTTGAAGCCCTTGAAGACGAGTATGATGCGCGTGTGGCAGACATAGCCTGGGCAGAATACCAAGAAGACTTGGCGAATGGAATTGAGCCGATAACACTAGAACAAATGGCTGAGGAGTTGGGCATTGAGTTATAAGGTTATTTTGTCTGCTAAGGCCCAAAAGCAAATTCGAAAGATGGATAAAACTGCTGCAAGTTTGATTTTGCGGTATCTTTACAAGCATATTGACGGGTGCGACAACCCCAGACAATACGGAAAAGCCTTGACAGCAAATCGTTCTGGCCAATGGCGGTACCGTATCGGAAATTACAGGGTGATCGTCAGTATTGAAGATGATAAATTGATTGTAACTGCCCTTGAAGTCGGGCATCGAAAAGAAGTATATAAATAAAAAGCCAAGACCAGTGTCCTGGCTTTTACAGAATGAAAATGATGAAAAAAGAAAAGATTTATATTGTTGAAGATGATGAGATGATCGTCCAACTCTTAAAGCAGCATTTGGGCAAATCTTATCAGGTAGAAAGTGTGCAGAATTTCCGAGCTGTCAGTCAGGAAGTGGCGGAAATCAAACCAGACTTGGTGCTGATGGACATTAGCCTGCCCTATTACAACGGTTTTTATTGGACAACGGAAATCCGTAAAACCATGACCATGCCCATTATCTTTATCTCCTCTAGCGATGACGAGATGAATGCGGTCATGGCTATGAACATGGGAGGCGATGATTTTGTGTCCAAGCCTTTTTCACTGGGGATTTTGGATGCCAAAATCGGTGCCTTCCTGCGTCGAGTCAATCAATTCAGCAAAACAACTGACTTGTCGATCGACCAGTTCCAGCTTAGTTTGGATGGGCGTTTTTCAAGCGAATCGGAACAGGTTCAATTGTCTCCTACAGAAACCAAGATTTTATCCACCTTACTAGAACGACAAGGGCAGATTGTCAGTAAGGATGAACTCTTGGAAAAACTCTGGGAGAATGAAGAATTTATCGACCAGAATACGCTCAATGTCAACATGACTCGTCTGCGTAAGAAGGTGAGTGAAGTGGGATTCGACCGTATTCATACTGTTCGTGGCGTGGGGTACCTGGTCAAATGATAGCAAAATTTATCCGAGAATACCGTAGTTTTTATTTCGCCTATCTGGTCTTGGCTGGTAGTTTTATCTTGCTCTTTTTACTTTACAAACTGCCCTCCGAATTCCTGCAAAACGCTCTGCTATTGTCCCTAACCCTCTTAATCCTTCTGACTGTGGGACTTTTCTGGAAGTTTCGCAACCGCATGAGAGCCTTGGAGGACTATGTTCATGAAGAAGCTCTGCCCCTGCTTAATAAGCCTGTGGACCTTGCCTATCTCAACTTGATTGAAGCGGAGAAGGAGGCGACGCGGGAGCAGCTCTTGGATTATAAGTCACGGGAAGAGGACCTGCAAGCTATGGTAAAAATGTGGTCCCACCAGATGAAAGTGCCTCTGGCTGCCCTGTCTTTGATGAGCCAGACTGATAATCTCAACCAGCAGGATGTCAATCACCAGCTCTTACGCTTGGACAATTATATGGCAAATCTCCTCAACTATCTCAAACTGACCAACCATGCCAGTGATTTTCGTTTTGAGCAGGTGGAAGTAAGAGAAGTGGTGGTCGATTTGGTCAAAAAATACCGCAATCAGTTCTTGCAAAAAGACATTTCAGTGACTATCGATGGAAATTGGTTACTGAAAACCGACAGAAAGTGGCTTAGTTTTGCCCTGTCACAGATCATCGACAACGCCCTCAAGTACAATAAGACTGGTGGTAAGGTGGCCATTGAATTGAATGAGGGAATTTCCATTTCCGATACGGGAATTGGGATTCTGGCAGAAGATCTTCCACGCCTATTTGATGAGGGATTTACAGGTTTTAATGGCCGTGAACACCAAAAAGCGACAGGATTTGGATTGTATCTGACCAAGCGGGTCTTGAATCAGTTGGAACTAGCTATTTCCGTGGAAAGTCAATTGGAAGTTGGTACAACTGTAAGCATTACTAAAGTACAGTGAAAGCTGTGCTTTTTTCATTTTGAAAGCGTTTTGAAATTATGCTATACTAGAATAACTGATAAAGTCATTTAGTTTGCTTTTAGTACTAGGCAACGAGCTGCAGGCAGTACTGGAGTACGGCAAAGCGAGTTAACGACGTAATAAAAGATAAACTAAACGACGATTAGGAGGTTACTATGTCCCATCATCACATCTTGCAAAATGGATCAGATATTCGTGGCATTGCCATTGCTACAGACGAATATGCTGTCAATCTCACTCCACAAGCCACCAAGGAAGTGGTTCGCGGACTTATTCATTGGCTAACTCAGAAGCCAGAACTGGCGCAGGCCTATCAAAAAGGCCAATTGACCATCGGTATCGGTCGAGACAGCCGCCTCAGCGGTCCAGATTTGGTCACAGCCTTTACAGAAGAAGCCGTTCGTCTGGGGGTTCAGCTGATTGACTTTGGCATGGCCACCACGCCAGCTCTCTTCATGAGCACCCAGTATCCTCAGTTCAAGTGCCACGCTGGTGTCATGATCACTGCCAGCCACCTGCCTTATTACTTCAACGGTATTAAGATTTTTTCGGAAAATGGCGGAGCAGAGCACGAAGATATTGACTTCATCCTCTCGCATAGTGAAGACTTGCCAGCTTCTTCCCTTGGAAGTGTCACCAGTGCAGACCTGATTACGCCTTATGCCCAAGACTTGGTTGGTAAAATTCGTACCGCCTGTGGTGGACAAGAAAAACCACTGACAGGTCTTAATATTATCGTCGATGCTGGAAACGGTGCAGGCGGATTTTTTGCTGAGAAAGTTTTGGCAGAATTGGGAGCAGATACCACAGGCTCACAATTCCTAGACCCAGACGGAACCTTCCCAAACCATGTTCCAAACCCAGACAACAAGGAAGCTATGGAAAGCATTCGCCAGGCCGTCCTGAAGCAAGGCGCAGACCTTGGTATTATCTTTGATACCGACGTTGACCGTGCCGCCCTGGTCACCAAGTCAGGAGAAATTCTCAATCGTAACAACCTGATTGCCGTTCTCAGTCAGATTGTCCTAGCTGAACATCCAGGAACCAGCATTGTGACCAATTCCCCAACAACTGAGCATCTTAAAGTCTTTATAGAAAGCCTGGGTGGCAAACAAATTCGCTATATTTCAGGCTATCGCAATGTGATTAACCGTGCTATTTTAGCAAATCAAGAGGGAGTTGATTGCCAGTTGGCTATCGAAACCTCAGGACACGCTGCCTTTAAGGAAAATTACTTCCTTGATGACGGAACTTATGTGGCGGCTAAGATCCTCATGCTCTTACCAAAACTGCAAGCGGAAGGCAAGTCCTTGGACGACTTGATTGCCCAGCTTAAACAACCGCTGGAAACCCAAGAAGTGCGTTTCAAACTAGAAGCGGCAGACTATCGAGCACTGGGTGAACAGGTCATTGCTGACCTCCGCCAAACCAGCCTCGAAGGCTTTGCTTTTAACCCAGAGAACGAAGAAGGAGTGCGGTTTGACCTGACTGAGCCTTATGGTGACGGCTGGCTCTTGCTCCGTATGAGTCTCCACGAGCCACTATTGGTCTTGCAGGTGGAGAATGACCAGACTGGCTATATTCCTGCCGTTTTACAAACACTCTCAACCTTTTTGGAACAGTACCCAGCAGTCAATCAGGACAAATTGAAAGAATTGATTTAGATTGAGTAGAAAAAGGAGTAAGTTTGAGCTTACTCCTTTATTAATTTACATAATTAAATTTACGCAACATCACAACTGATCCAGAGCATTTTTCTGCTCATCGTTGACGATATGGGTATAGAGGTCGGTTACCTGGGTATTGGCGTGGCCCAGCTGATGACTGACCAGAACTTGCGACTTGGTGGCGTCGTAGAGTCGTGTTGCCAGCGTGTGACGGAGTTTGTGGGGTGTCACACGTATCTTGAAGTCCGCAGAATATTTGGCAACCATTTTTTCGATAGAAGAAGCGTCGATACGATTGGGCAGACCACGGTATTCAGACAAGAAGAAGGCTGTATCCGTTTTTTCAGCCTTGTAGCGTTGTTGACGGATGCTCATATAGGCTTCCAGATAGGGCTTAGCAAAACCAGCTACATTGACCAAGTCCCGTTTACCACCTTTACGGGTTACTTCGATAATCATCATATTGAGGTTTACATCTCTAAGATCCAAATTCACTGCTTCTGACAGACGGACGCCAGAAGCCAAGAGAAGTGCCAGAATCGCCAAATCCCGCTCCTTATTTTTCTGGAAGGATGAGAGGGCACGTTTGGATAACTTTACCTGATATTCTTTATCGACATAGTCCAAGAACTCCATCGTTTCATCGCCCAAAAAGAGCTTTTGCTTGATGTTCTCCGCCCGCGCTGCCAAAGTTTCCTTCTTCTTCTTGGTGGACACCTTCTTCATGACATTGCGGTAGAAGTAGGGCTCGCCCTGCTCATTTTCCACTTCTTCGGTTAAATACTTGAAGAGGCTAGAAAGGGCCGACAGGGTACGATTAATGGTGGTCTGCGACACACCATTCTGCGTAGTATTGGCGTTCAGCAAGGGACGCTCCCGCAGATAAAGAATAAAAGCCTCCATATCTTTCTTGGTCAGATGTTCCAGAACATCCAGCGGAATGTCAGCAATTCGTTCGACAGCTACCAAATCTGAATCCTGTAGCCACTCAAAAAATCGACGGTATTCTTTCAAGTATTCGTACAAGGTTGTAAAACTGTAGGGCACAGACAACTTGGACTGATAATATTCCAAAACATACCAAGGCATGACTTCCTTCAGCTGATCAATTTTTTCCAATAATAACTCGCGTCTCATCATTTTCTCCTGATTTTAGCTATATGAGTAGTATAGCATAATCTTATATAAGTTTCAAGAAAATTATAGTTTTTCGGAAAGATGTATGTAGGAAAGTTAAATAAATCCCCTGATAAAAATAAAGAATTTATTTAACTGTATATGATTGATAGTTCTGAATTCATAATGGAGCTTATTTTTATTTTCATATCGTTTTCGAGATTATTGTAGCTTGCTTTTATTGTATTTAGAACATAATATGAACCTTTTTTCAGTTTAGCTTGACAAGCTATGTATATCAATGTTGTCCAAATCTCAATTTTTATTTTTTCAGATACGTTGTATTCTGTTACTAATTCAAATAGTTCGCTAATTAATAAATTTTGTTCTTCTGAATCTAAATGAATATCCTCTCTATCTTTTAACATCTCACAATACAAGCTGACATATTCTTCAAAAGTTGGTAATACTTCTTCCTCACAAAACTGATTAATAATAATGCTAGATGATAAAATTTTTCTAAACGCCTTTTCAAAGTATGCATCTTCAGCTTCAGAAATTTTTTGCATTATTGTGCTCCAAAATAAATCTAAGGACATATTGCCGGAATTGTTTACAAAGTCTATAGCTAAAAAAATATCATTGTTCACTTGGTTTTCTTTAAGAAAGGAATTTTCTATGATGAGTTTTTTAAGCTCCTCAACACTATCATATCGCTGTTTATAGTCTAGATTTGTCGCTTTGTTTATTATGAATTTTAAATCTTCATCAGGATTGATTTTTAATTCCTCAAATGTATATTGAATTAAGCGTCCCAAACTGAATATATCGGAACGAATATCATCTGTAATCTTCCCGCTCGATAATTCTGGAGCAATAAAATAAGCCTCTCCCCCTATTCCTTCAGAAGTTAAGTCCGATTTGCTTAATAGTTCTTTACTTAGTCCAAAATCTGAAATTACTACATTTTCTCCTGTTTCGTCAATTAAAACATTTTGAGGTTTGATGTCTCTATGTATAATACTATTTTCATGAATAAATTTAATCCCGTTACAGATTTCGTGGATGATGTCTATAGGAAAAATGCCGTTTTGCTTAATTGAATTTAAATATTTTTTGTAATCATATTTGAAATAGGGCATGGTGTATTTAAAGTTTTGGCGATCAATGTCTTTTATGCTTACTATATTTTTATGCTTCAATTTTGAGATGAGTTCAATCTCTTGGATGAATCGCTTTTTCGATTTAGGATCCTTATTGTAAAGTCTTTTTTCGACTACCAAATCAGATATTCTATATACTTGGCTAAATCCCCCTTTCCCAATAAATTCTTGCTTATATTTACTTATCCGTTGCTTTTCTTCTCTAGAAAATCTGTTATTATTTTTTAACATCTTATTCCTCCGAAGTTAAAAAATGGAATTGAGGAATACTACCGTACTTACCTTTCAAGTATTCTTTTAGGATATCTTTATCAAAACGAACCTTATATTGTTCTAAAGAATAAAGACCGGATTCACCTTCATTTTTATCTACAAACCAGATTTGATCGCGTCTTAATAAAGATAAATCAAGCAATCGATCTTCGTGAGTCGTGACAATTAATTGTATTGATTTATTTTCTAATGATCTTTTTATGAATTCAAAAGTTAAATTAGGGTGAAAACTCCTGTCAATTTCATCTATAACAAAAACTTTTTTATCTATGGTGTTTAAAACGCCATAGATATCAATCAATCTCCTAGTTCCATCAGATTCAGCTCTAAGTGCAAACTTAGCTGTTGTACCATCGTGAATAAAATATAGACGTTCTATGATAATATTGTGCGATTCATCTACAGAAAAGAAGTAAATATTCTCATTTGTTCGGACTAAACTAGCAATTTCACTTGAATTTGACTTCTCATTTTCTTCAATAACTCGTTCTATAATAGAGTCTAGAACTCTGTTATCTGGAATATCATCAATATCAGTTTTTCCGATTTTTTCTTTCTCGATTTTACTAATGCCTGTACCAAATGAGTGTAAAAATTCAGCTAGTTTTTTTGTGTCTTCTTGTCGTAAAAAAACATCCTCGCTTTGACTGACACGTCCCTCGGCTGGAACGATTTCCAAGGTATGCAAAAACCAATTATATACTTCATAAATGTCCAATGAGTAGTCCACTTTTCTTTCAGAAGAGTTAATATATTTCAAGAATAAAGAATCTGATTTATTTGAATCGGATATATATATATTAAATCTTGATAAATCCTCTTCTTTAATATTCCAATTTTGGATTGGAATATGCGTGATGTCGAAATCCATTGAATAGTCTAGATTAAAGATTTCTAAATCTCTACCATCCTCATGTTTGTATAACCATTCTTCTTTCAAATTAGAATTTATTAAATTTATTGAAAAACCATATGTGTATACTTTATCATTGCAAAAAAAGTCAAACTCAAATTTTGTATCCTTAAATTTAAAATTTTCGTCTGCTTTAAAGTAACTATCTTTTAATAGGTTTAGCCGTAATTTATTTTTATTTGATAAAATAAAAGTTCTTGCAAATGTTAGAGCACTTATAAAGTTTGATTTCCCGGCAGCATTAGCTCCATAAATAGCAGAAAAATTTAATAATAATATATTTTCTGCTATTTCTCTAGTATAATGTTTATGACTTTTTACCTTACTAGCTATCATAGAAAAATCAGCTAGCTCTTTATATGATAAAAAATTCTCAAATCTAAAATTGATTAACATAAAACTCTCCTTTTAGGTGATATTTTCACTTAATTCTATCATTTTTAAAATAAATAGTAAAGTAAAGCTAGCATTTAACAAGATATTTAATTTAAAACATCTTGTTAAATGCTAGCTTTACACAAATAGAAGGTGAAGGTTTGATGAGGATCAAATTTTATGATGTAATTAACTAGGACATTTGACTTGAACTCAAGCAATCAATATACCATACATAACGAGTACACTAATGATACTAAATAGCGAACCAATTAAATAGTATTCAGCAAAGGCTTGGCTTTTGGATATTTTATCATAGCGCGCGATGGACTTTGCTGTAAATACCAGTCCGATAGCTGTGTATTGGCCTAGAAGCAGAAAAATTCCCATTATGAGGCGCTCCAATTGACCAATCAAGGCTCCTGCACCTGTCACAGTCTGCTCTTCTTCTCCTTCCGCCACCTGATATTTGCTAAAGTAGAGTTTGAAAAGAATATTGACGGGCTTGCTGATCAGAAGGATAAAAAGGATTTGCAGGAGGAGATAATTTGATTCAATCCAGAGTGAATGTGAAGCGACATTGACACCGATGGAGTGATAAAGAATGATGATTGAGATGATATGTAGCAATTGATCCGCTAGGAATGCTCCGGCTTCCCAGGAGTCCTTTATCCAATGGTGTTTGTTGAGAAAATATTTGACATAGTCAATCGCAAGATGACTCAGCCAAACTTGAAAAAATAAATCTCCGTTTTGAACGGGGGTCAGTAAGGCTAGAATAAGAAGAGGGATAGCAACAATGAAAAGGTGCATGAAAAGAGCTTTCAACTGAAGCTTTTTAGCATCTGCCAGTGCTTGACTTTGGAAGGTGAAATCACTTAAAAAGTGGGCAATAAGCAAGGCGGTTAAAACTGGATGTTGAATAAGATAGCTAGAAATAAATGAAAATGACATGCTTTATCCTTCTTTCTGACTGAGCTGGAGAATCAAATTCATGGCAGTTTGGCGATTACGCAGGTAGAGTTTGATTCCGCTGGATTTCAAACGTTTGGTAAAGGCGCTTTGACTGAGTTTCATTTTCTCAGCAATTGGCTTTTGTGTGAAATCTTCTTGATAGATTTTTTGGGAGATTAAGGTTTCAAACAGATCCGTTTGCGAACGATTCCAAGCAGCTTTGATGAAATCGCTAGAAGTTAGCAAGGGGTTGATCACACGATCGATTTGCTTGTATTCAGATGAAAAGGCAATTTTGCTGGTACCATAGTCATGGTTGTCGTGGATGAAGTCAATAGCCTTGCGTGCTTCCCAATAAGCTGGACCATCTGCTCCAATACTTAGCTTGGGATCGATAGCTGTTAGAATCTCACCTAAACCAATTCCAAATCGAATTTCCACCTCATCACGAAAGGCTAATTGGATTTGGTCAATCATCAAAAAAATATAAGGGTTAGGCTTGCATAAGGCTTGAAATTCATCTCCCTTTGTAATGGTAAAAGGCGATGCGAAGTCCTGAGCGAAGGAATGATTGATTCTATTCAGCTGTTGTTTTAGCCGCTCTTGGATACTAGAGCGGTTGGAAGTCTGTTTTGAATTGACAATATCTCCTATTATTGCGATATAATTCATAACTTGTCCTCTGTTTTCTGTTATATTTCCATTATAACGGACAACATAAAGATTGTCCACTAAAAAGGACATTTTTGATTATTTCCATTATAACGGAAAGTGTTTGAATTCAAAAAGCATTTTTCTGCTTTGCTACTTCTATTTTATATTGCTGTATCTTACTTCTTCGAATAAAAAGCCAAAAAGAAGAGATTATTTTCTCTTCTTTTTGGCTTTCTTGATTTTATTGGCTTGGCGTTTCATGGCTTGTTTCATAGCAAACTCGCCGATTCTACCTTTCAAACCGCCTCCAAACATTTGGGACATGTCTGGCATACCAGCCCCTCCCATCAGTTGGCTCATATCAGGCATGCCTGCACCGCCCATCATATCTTCAAGAGCAGACATATCCATACCGTTCATGTTTGGCATGTTTTTAGGTAGATTATTTGGGTTGATTCCCATTTGTTTCATCATTTTGTTCATGTCGCCTGACATGACACCCTGCATCATGGTTTTCGCTTGGTTGAAATCCTTGATAAATTTATTGACTTCGACAAAGCTATTTCCAGAACCGTTAGCAATACGACGACGACGGCTCGGTGTCAATAATTCAGGATTTTCACGTTCGGCTGGTGTCATAGAAGATACGATAGCTCGTTTTCGTGCAATTTCACGCTCGTCAACTTTCAAGTTGGCAAGGGCTGGGTTACCAGCCATACCTGGAATCATCTTCAGCAGGTCTTCCATTGGTCCCATATTCTGAACTTGGTCCAATTGATTGATGAAATCGTTGAAATCAAAGGTATTCTCACGCATTTTTTCAGCGAGTTCCAATGATTTCTTCTCATCATATTCTTTGCTGGCTTTTTCAATCAAGGTCAGCATGTCACCCATGCCCAGAATACGCGAGGACATACGGTCTGGGTGGAAGGTTTCGATGTCGGTGATTTTTTCACCAGTACCGGTAAATTTGATTGGCTGACCAGTAATGTGACGGACAGACAAGGCTGCACCACCACGTGTATCGCCGTCAATCTTGGTCAAAATCACACCAGTAATAGCCAGTTGATCATTGAACTCACGCGCAACGTTGGCAGCTTCCTGACCAATCATGGCATCGACGACTAAGAGGATTTCATTTGGCTGAGCAAACTCTTTGATTTCTCTCAATTCGGCCATAAGGGCTTGGTCAATCTGCAAACGACCGGCCGTATCAATCAAGACATAGTCATTGTGATTGGCTTTAGCTTGCTCCAAACCTTGACGAACGATTTCAAGTGCTGGAACCTGGTTTCCCAATTCAAAAACAGGTACATCAATTTGTTGACCAAGGGTCTTCAACTGGTCAATGGCAGCTGGACGATAAATATCAGCAGCAATCAAGAGTGGACGGGCATTCTCTTCCTGCTTGAGTTTGTTGGCCAACTTACCAGTGAAGGTCGTTTTACCAGCACCCTGCAAACCAGCCATCATAATGATAGTTGGAATTTTTGGTGATTTGATAATTTCTGAAGTTTCAGAACCCAATACAGCCGTCAATTCTTCATCAACGATTTTGATGATTTGTTGAGCAGGGTTCAGAGTATCAATGACTTCATGACCGATAGCACGTTCACGTACTTTCTTGATAAAGTCTTTGACAACTGGAAGGGCAACGTCGGCTTCTAGTAAGGCTAGACGGATTTCCTTGGTTGCTTCCTGAATATCACTCTCAGAAATTTTTCCCTTACGACGCAGATTTTTAAACACATTCTGCAAACGTTCTGTTAAGCTTTCAAAAGCCATATACTTCTCCTCTTATTCTCTATTATCAATACTGGTTAGAATAGCGATTTTTTCCTTCAAATAAGCATCTTCTGGATACTTATTCAGTATTTCATCGAAAATCTGGCTACGCACTACATAGTCAGAATACATATGTAGCTTCATCTCGTAGTCTTCCAGTAATTTTTCTGTTCGTTTAATGTTATCATAGACCGCCTGACGGCTGACTTGAAATTCTTCAGCAATCTCAGCCAAACTGTAATCATCGGCATAATAGAGCTCAATGTAGTTCATTTGCTTGTCTGTTAGCAAGGCTGCGTAGAATTCAAATAAGGCATTCATTCGGTTGGTTTTTTCAATTTCCATAAACTTTATTATATCAAAAATTCCATATTTTATAAATAAGAAAATCCGTCATCACTAGAAAGATTACGGATTTTAAAATGTTTTACAATGTTTTACAATGTTTTACATAATTATTTTTATGTCAACTGTTTTCTAAATAGAATTCGAAACGTTCTCCAACGTACTGACTATTTACAAATTCAAATGCTTGACCATCCTCGAGATAAGATACCTGTTTTAGTGCGAGAATAGCCTGGTTTTTAGAAATTTGTAAATATTGAGCCACTTTTTCATTGGCTAAACGAGCAAAAATGGTTTGTTTGCTCGTTCCAATTCGATAACCATTGTCTATAAGTGTTTTAAAGAAATGGTTGGTAACATCTTCTTTGGGGACATTTTTTATCAAGCGTTCAGGAATGCTGGCAACCTCATACACGACAGGAACATTATCTGCATAGCGGACCCGCTCCATTCGAATAACATACTCGCCACGGGATAAACCTAATTGTTCAACTTCTTTCTCATTAGGTTTGGTTCGTGTATAGGATAATAATTTGCTGCTTGGCGTCTTTCCTTGGAGTTGTACTAATTCAGTAAAGGAAGTCGTGCCTCGCATCTTTTCTTGAACCCGTGTACTGGCGACATAAGTACCGGAACCAATCTTGCGTTGTAGCACCCCTTCCTCCACTAAAAGTGTGATTCCTTGACGGAGTGTCATACGAGAAACACCAAATTCATCTGCTAAATCGCGTTCACTTGGTAAACGTTGACCAATTTTCCAGATTCCGTTATCGATTTGTTCCTTAATTTTATCGTGAATTGTGATATATGCTGCTTTCATTTATCTAGCCTTTCTCTTCTTTCTAGTTTACCAAAAATAAAGGCGTTTGGCTAATTCAGGCTACACTCCATTGGTAAAATTCTCCTAGGCAAACAATGAAGTCAGATTGCCTAAAATAAAGTTAGTAAAAACAATAAAAATACGAACACTAATATTTTTATTATCATTCATAGTTTGCAAAACAGATATTTAACAAATAAAATTTGGAAAATGTTCGCTTTTATGTTAAAATAACTACTAGTATTTGAATTTTTTTCAAAACGAAAGGGAAAAACATGACAAAACAAGATGTCCAAAAAATTATTGTATTGGATTATGGTAGCCAGTACAACCAACTTATTTCACGTCGAATTCGTGAATTTGGTGTCTTTTCAGAATTGAAAAACCATAAAATTACAGCTGAGGAAGTCCGTGCCATCAATCCAATTGGTATCGTTCTTTCAGGTGGACCAAATTCTGTGTACGCAGAAAATGCCTTTGATATTGATCCAGAAATCTTCGAATTAGGTATTCCAATTCTGGGAATCTGCTACGGTATGCAGTTAATTACCCATAAATTGGGAGGTAAGGTTGTTCCTGCTGGTGAGGCTGGAAATCGTGAATATGGTCAATCAAATCTTCAACTGAAGACTGAATCAGCGCTTTTTGCTGGAACACCAGAAGAACAGCTTGTACTCATGAGCCACGGGGATGCTGTAACTGAAATTCCTGCTGATTTCCACTTGGTTGGTCTGTCTGCTGACTGTCCTTTTGCTGCTATTGAAAATACTGAACGCCGTATCTACGGTATCCAATTCCATCCAGAAGTCCGTCATTCGGTTTATGGAAATGATATTTTGAAAAACTTCGCATTTGGTATCTGTGGTGCTAAGGGCGACTGGACAATGGAAAACTTCATCGAAACAGAAATTGAAAAAATCCGCCAAACAGTCGGTGACAAGAAAGTCTTGCTCGGTTTGTCAGGCGGTGTGGATTCGTCAGTTGTTGGTGTCCTGCTTCAACGTGCTATCGGTGATCAATTGACTTGTATCTTTGTTGACCACGGTCTTCTTCGTAAGAATGAAGGTGATCAAGTTATGGAGATGTTGGGTGGCAAATTCGGCCTCAATATTATTCGCGTTGATGCTGCTAAGCGTTTCTTGGATTTACTTGCTGGCGTATCTGACCCTGAGAAGAAACGTAAAATCATCGGTAATGAATTTGTTTACGTATTTGACGATGAAGCGAGCAAGTTGACTGATGTTGAATTCCTAGCGCAAGGAACACTTTATACCGATATTATCGAGTCAGGAACGGATACTGCAGAGACAATCAAATCTCACCACAACGTTGGTGGTCTGCCAGAAGATATGCAGTTCAAGTTGATTGAACCGCTCAATACTCTCTTTAAGGATGAAGTTCGCGCCCTCGGTACTGCTCTTGGTATGCCAGATGAGGTCGTGTGGCGCCAACCATTCCCAGGACCAGGTCTTGCCATTCGTGTCATGGGTGAAATCACTGAGGAAAAACTTCAAACCGTTCGCGAATCTGACGCTATCTTGCGTGAGGAAATTGCAAAAGCGGGTCTTGAACGCGATGTGTGGCAATATTTCACGGTTAATACTGGCGTTCGCTCTGTAGGTGTCATGGGAGATGGTCGTACCTACGACTACACCATCGCCATCCGTGCTATCACTTCTGTTGATGGAATGACAGCTGACTTTGCCAAACTACCATGGGATGTTCTTCAAAAAATCTCTGTCCGCATCGTAAACGAAGTAGACCACGTCAACCGCATCGTCTATGATATCACAAGTAAACCACCAGCAACAGTTGAGTGGGAATAATATATAAGAGTAACTTTAGCTAAGAATCCTTGATTTAGCAGCATTTTATCTATTGTAAAAAGTGTTAAAATGAGATAAATACTTTTGGATTGTCTCCAAAGTGTCTCCAAAAAAAAGAAGTCCTAAATCAAATTAGGGCTTCTTTTATTATATTTGTGATTCCTCGCTATTCTTCTACTATATTCTTCGTACCTAACACATCTAAAGCTGGGTATGACTTTTCAGGCATATCACGTGTGATTAGCGGGCTATCTCCAAAAGAAACATACTTTGAGTCATAGATATCACCAATATTAAATGTTGAGCCTTCAATTACTAATGTCCTTGTTTCATTGCCTACTTTTAATTGTTTCGAATAGAAAAAGTCCACTTCATATTTTACAAAAATAGGTAATTGAATCTCTTCATTGACTATTGAATTTCCAGTATCATCAGTCTCAACTTTTGCTCAGTAACACGTTTACGATATATTCTATAGTTCGAATCTCCCTGTAAACTAGATAGGGGATTTTTAATATTTTCAAGGACTGGAACATAAATAGGGTTTTCACTAGTACTTGGCTCATTTGACCAATCTATAATTGCTGTATCCACTATATCTAAAAATGATTGGAAATAAGAATCATATGCTTCTTTATCAATCTTTTTAGCCTTTTCAATGATTTCCTTATTTGACATATCTTTAATATCTGAAAAAGTTAGTGAATCCTTAATTCTTGGACCATATGAAACTTGATCTGGATCTGAGATTCCATCATGTGATTCATAAGTTAACAAATGATAGTATGTTGCTTTACCATTTTTTATAACATATAGACCAGTTATTGTTTCATCTTTAGCTATATTATCAGCCTCAAACCAAATACGCTCAGTATCTTCATTAGCTAATTCAATAAATCCTACTGGTTTTACTTCCTCTGCACTCTGTACATTTTCGTTTGCGTTTTGTGTCTGAGAAGAGTTTGATTGATTAGATGAACAAGCAGTTAAAGCCACACTTGTAACTAATATTCCACAAGCGAAAATGAGAAAACTTCTTTTTTTCATGGTATACTCCTGAATGTTATTATTGGAAATCATTCTTTCCAAACTTCATTTTAACATATTGTGGATATAATCACAATATTAAATTGTACACATTCTATTTATAATTGTAATTGGAAGGAGTTGATTACAATTATAAGTTTTGACCCACTTTGGAAAACGATGCAAACTAAAAACATTTCTCAATATCAACTCCTAAAATCTGGTATTGATAATAAAACATTGGATAGCTTAAAGAAAAATAAGAATATTACATTACTAACGTTAGAAAAATTGTGCATCATTTTAGATTGTAAACCAAACGACATAATAGAATTTATTCCAGAGATATAAAAACGATTCCTACTACTAGAATAAGTAAGAATCGTTTTTTTTATAGCTAAGTTTCTATTATTTATCTGAATAAAATGATGGTTGCTCCTTTAAACAAGGCCGTCGCCTAATCTTTTATTATTTCATTGTCCACTTGACAGGGAGCTGTTCATAGTGCTACTACTTTGATTGTTTTTTTGATTTCTAGCTTAAAACTCTAACTAGTACCGTTTTGGAGGGGATACAAAATGCGATGTAATGATGTCATCCAGTTGTTCAGCAATACTTGCAAACTGCTGGTTTAAGTCCAAATTTTTGACACTAATCTGGTTTCCATGCATTTGGTAGACTTGATTAGGTTGAATATCTATATAGGTTTTAGCGTATAGAAGCATTCCCGCTACTGTATCGTTTGAATCTGACAGGCGATAAGCCTGATTTTTCACATAGGTAAAAATTTGGTATAGATTATTTGAATGGAGTGTGTGCTTATCAAAGCGAATCTGTGTGTTACTAGAATAATATTTAGCATCAATAATCAATATAGTATCTTTATATTTGAGGTAAATATCACTCTTCATGATGGGGAGCATTTCTCCAAAACCATCATCTAGTGCCCAAGGTATCTGAGAGGCGGTAACCTGTATTTGGGGATAATGCTTTTTATAATATCCAAGAATGAACTTCTCATATAGCAAGGATTCCCTCCGCTCATCAAGAAAATTCATCAATTTCTTATTCCCTTCCCTCTCTGTATGAATTAATCCATTCACTACCAAATAGCAGATTGACATTAGTAATTGATACGATTGATTGTTTCGATTATATTGTAAATTCCAATTGATTGAGTGTAGATTAATTTTTGAGACTTCTCCAAAGAAAACTAAGAGTTTTCTCAATTTCTTTTTCCTGTCCCTGCTTATATCAGCTTTTAGCAGTATCTCAATGCTTGCTTTGATAATGCGATTCATTGTGCTGTCAAGAGAAAAATCATCGTATTGGCAAACAAGTTGCTTTCTACGCCAATTCGGAGGTGTTAAAGATTCAGCGATATGTATTTTACCTTTAGGTGCCGAGAGTGACTCGGTTTGAGAACGATACTCTCGACCAAGTCCTCTTTTCACCTGTATCGAGAGGCTAATGATCATTATTTCCGCCAGTAGATCTGCAGCATTTTTAAATTCTTCAGTAGCGATCCGTTTATATTCCTGCTTATGAAGGATTTTGAATGCGTAGGATAGCATATAGTAGATATTTTGGACAGGTATCACTGGATGGTACTCCTTAACTTACTACTCCAATCATGAATTTTTGTCGGTTCATCAAACCAATATTCTTTCAAGAGGGGAATCAGTTCATATTCAACAATGGCTTCTAGCAAACCTTGGTCCAGTGCTTCTGCCGATAAACCGCAGAAGTAACTATGCCCAATACAGAAGCTATCTCCTAGTACTTCCTCTGTTGAAATGGCCTGATTTAGCTTTTCTACACAGGAAATGAGTCTATCGAATTTTTCGTTTTTCAGATTTGTTTGATAATATTTGAATCCCGCAGTTGAAAAACCTGGCTTAATGTCAAAGAAGGCAAAGCGACGTCTCAGTGCATAATCAAGTAGGGCTAAACTCCTATCTGCGGTATTCATCATGCCGATGATATATAGATTTTCTGGAATTGAGAATTGCTCATCCGAGTAGAGGAGCTGTAAAGACTTGCCTCGTTTGTCATTTTCTATCAGCATAAACAGTTCACCAAAAATTTTGCTCAAATTTCCCCTGTTTATTTCATCAATAATAAAGAAATAATCATGCCCCTTGTCAGATTCTGCTTTTTTGCAGAAAGTATAGAATGCCCCCCTTCTCAGCTCAAAGCCACTTGTCGAAGGTCTAAAGCCCATGATGAAGTCCTCGTAGGAATAGCTTTGGTGAAACTGAATTGTCATGACCCTTTCTAAATCTGGCTTACCCATTAATGAAAATGCTAGGCGTTCTGCAACAAACGTCTTTCCAACTCCTGGTGCTCCTTGTAAGATGATATTCTTTTTCATTTGGAGTATGGAGGTTAATTGATCATACTCTTCTTCTGTCATATAGACTTCTGATAGGAAGTGATTTTTCGTATAGCTATCTTCTACTACCTCTTCTCCACCTATCTCGTTTCCAGTATCAGCTTCATCAGCCAGTGGAGAAATTGCTCTAGCGCTTCTTTCCTTCTCTTCTTGATTGATCTGTTTAGAGTATTTCCAAGCCATGGCTGATAATTCTTTAAAATCTTTCAGTTTGCTCTCTGCACTGTTTAAATAATGATGCATAGAGTCCGATATATAAAAATAATCATCGGCAGAAATTTTTGACTTCATCTTTGGTAGTTTTTTGATGACATCAGTAGGAATCTCCCCAGATTCGTACACATACCACTTATTTCTGCTATCTAAGTTCAAGAAAAAGTCAGGAGCAATCCAATACAAGGCCATCGTAATCTTGCTGTTGCCATTTCCTTTCTTGTTTATAGCCAAATCAAAATAGTGTGAAAATTTTTCTTTCTTCTCAGCCGTAGGCTCCTTGCTATAGGTCAAAGCAGCAATGAAAAGTTCCCATAAGTCATCAATATCTTTCTCATCACGATCTCCGATGAAGTAATAGAAAGTCGCATTCTGATTATTCAGTACTGGTATGCTTTCAAAAGAGGATGGGATTTCCGCTTGGAGGTGGAATAATTCTGCTATAGCTGTCAGAATTTTGATGCGATTCTTCTCTTTTATTTGCTTATTGAAGAGTCCAAATATCGTAAAAGGATCAATATCTATCAGTTGATTGTCCTTTTCTAACGTGGGCATATGTATCTTTGTTTTGGTATAGATAGCTTTCACTTTCTCAACCAGTTCTGCTCTGTTATCTTTATAGTCTACTAATTTCCAAGCAAATTCCTTATAAAAGTTTACCCAATTGAATTGATTTTGTTCATCCATAGTATCCTCCAACGGTGTTGTATCTACACCTATTAAATTATGAGTTCGAATTTACCTATATTTTATCATTAAACATTCCTGTCGTAAACTTAGAATTTATATACTTGTGTAACCGTTTAATGCGGTACCTCAAAATAGTTGCTTTTGATATTTTTATATGATAATATGTGAATGAAAACGTTTTAGAAAGGTGTGATGGCTGTGCTGAAATACTCGAAAGTGCTGTTACTTGTCTTGCTTATTGCTACTGGTCTATCTTGTATCGGAATCTACTGGCTTGGAAAAGAGCAAAATAGACTATTAAATGAGCAGTGTCATTCCTTGAACATACGTATTATTAATGATCTAGGAACAAAAATTGATGCCATTGGTGGTCCGCAAAATCCGCGTATCATTGGATTCTATCAACGAGATGCCACTACTGCTATCAGTCAGCGGATTGGTAAAGCTTCTGAGGAGGAACTGAAAATAGCTAAACCTGATAATCTATTCCAGAAAGAGTGGATTGTTCTCTATCCTCAAACGCGTAGCAGTCCCTTTGAAAATACTTCTGCCTATGCAGTAATGAAAACCAGTATCAAGGCTGAATGGCTCCATGTGACTACTTCGTCAGAGACGGAATTAGATATTTTTTATGAGAAGGCAGATGAAAGCTTGCTGACCTTGGAAGACTTGGTGCAAGACAAGGAGAGTTTTCGTACTACACTAAAAACAATCCTAGTTTCAGCTAAAAATGAGGCTGAAATTCAAGTTCAAAAAGATATTTTAGAAATGTTTGAGAGTGATGATTGGTCTGCTATTCCCTTTGCTTACACTGAAAAATCTCTGATATTGGAGAAAGCTATCATTTCAATTTCTGCATTTGTAGATAATTTAAATCCCTACTATTTTTCAGAACAAACCCTTGCAGATTTGCGTTTATCAGAAGAATCGCGTCAGGCTTTGGAAGATTCGGTAGATAAGACAATTATCACCTATCCTTGAATAAACGGTGGGAGTGGGAAAGTCGTCATGGATGTCTTTCCCAGCTTCTTTATATTTTCGTTTAACAAATTAAACATTTTTGTGGATTTGAAAAATATTTTTTGTTATACTTGTGTTATGAAAACATCAACACTTGGAAAGTTACTAGAATTACCAAATTTTCACCACTTCTACACCGTTCCAATTAGAGAAAATACGGAGTCTTCTGGAAATTATATAATTGTTTTTGAACAGGACAAGCAACCTGTATTTGTTGATTTGAAAAATGAGACTGGTCACACTCGTGAGGTACGCTTTGCCAGTCATTTTGACAGCGCCGGTCTTCTGGTTGGATTAGGAGCCATTCCTATCAATTATTGGCCTACCTGCCAGATTCTTGGTGTGAAGAAAAATAATAATCGACGAGGACTTAGTCTATCTAGTCTGATGGATGGTTATGGACGTCTACTTATTTTTAAGGAAATGGCAGAGCGTTATAGAGCGCGTGGACAGTCAACCATTTATGACCCCTACCGATATTCGTATACTATTGATGAGAAAAAGGTTATTAAGGATAATCAATTAACCCTTATTCCAAAGAAAGAATACGAAAAGATAAAAGATTTTCATCCTTTTTTGCAAACAAAGCATGGAAATGTTTATGCAGTTCCTTGTTTCTACCAAGACAGAAAACGAAATCAGATAACTAAAATATATATTATGGGCTGGTACTTTTATGAGAAGCAATTAAAAATATCTTGGAAACCTTCTCATTCTCGTAAAAGCCGCTGGCGTTCTTCGCTTGTTTCAGTTGATAAATTATCGGACCGCTTCTTCTTTCAAGGAGAATTGTATAAAAAATGAACCTATCCAGTGTTCCTTGAAGACCTCACAATAAAAAATAAGGCCTACCAACATCGCCTGGATAGGGAGTTTGCAGCCTTTTTAAGTATTATTGAAGAACAAAAACGGAGAGCACAGCTCCGTGTTAAGTAGAAAATGGTTAGGTTGGTAAATTACCGACTATCATTTTTACGATTATCTTTTAGTTTTACAACGACTCGAAACTGGCGATCAGGATGATTTTCTGTATTAGACATCTGAATACGTGCCTCTAGAATATCGCCGTGTCCAAAATAGATTAACCGACTGATTAGTGAGTTTTTATCCGATGGAATATATCCTAACTTTGTGCCCTGATAAAAGATTGCTACAGCTTCTGAGTCATGTGGGTTTGACGGCTCTCCGACTAGCTGAACAGGTGTTCCTGGTTTGAGTTGGTCGATTACATCTAGTCCATCATAGTAGGCAAAGGCTGCCAAATGAAAATCTTGAACATTGCGTGTTGGTTCAAATGATGTGAATGTCATGTCTAACCTCCTAGAGAATCATTATGGTTGATAAACAATTTGATAATCTGCATTGATAATGACACCGTTTTGGTAAATAGTGTAACGGGCATTATCATCGCCTTCCAAAATATTATAAGGAATAGATTCGGTGCGCGTGTAGTTACCTTCAATGACGCGCCAATTGTTTTCGCCTAAAATTGAGTTGGCATAATCAATCGTTTTTGGTCCACTATCCAACTGGACGCCTGTTTCAGTATTTTTTAATGGGTCTATACCGCTAGTGGCTGAATTAGTCAAGCGATAATAAACATCTACCACGTCTGCGTCTGCTGCTGTTTCTTGGCTTATTACAATCATTCTATCGCGCGTAGAGTCAGTAGTGTCTGTCTCAGTTGTATTTACTTGTGTTCCTTTGGGGATCATTAATAGTGTTACATCGCCAATCGTTGCGTCTACATAGCCTGTTTCAAAAATTCCGTCAGTTATTTTTCCGCGGCCAAGTAAGGACTGGCTATCTGCTACTAATCCTTTGCTATTGAAGACTAGTGAATTTCCTTGGCTATTTTGCCAGGTGCCTAGTATACTATCGTAATTGCCTTGCATTAGAGCATCTATATCCATAGAACTAAGAGAAATCTCACGTTGGATTGTTGATGAAGTGCTTGTATTGGCATTAGAAACCTGGGTATCAGCAGTTGAGGTACTTGCGGAACTGCCCTTCTTTTCAGTTTGACAGGCAGAAAGCGACATGATAGTGAGCAAGCCAAGAGCGAGTGCTAAATATTTTCTTTTCATTCTAGCTATCTCCCCTCTAATCCCTATGAATAGTAAAGCCAGTTGCCTGCTTGGTTGCCATAATGGTCATATCAGAAATCTGCATGTGTGCAGGTTGATTTGCAACAAATAGCGTACAGTTGGCAATATCATCTGCTTGAAGAGCATCAATTCCTTGATAAACTGTCGCTGCTCTCTCTTTATCTCCATGAAAACGGACTTGGCTAAAATCAGTCTCAACGATACCGGGTTGTAACGTAGTTACCTTGATATTTTTATCAATCGTGTCAATACGGATCCCGTCTGAAAGCACCTTGACAGCTGATTTGGTTGCAGCATAGACAGCAGCTCCTGCATAGGCGTAAATACCGGCTGTTGATCCAATATTGATAATATGACCCTCATTATTTTCAACCATTTGTGGCAATAACTGACGTGTCACAGTTAGTAATCCTTTAATATTGGTATCAATCATTGTCATCATGTCAGTCAAATCATAGTCTTGGAATTTGTCCAATCCCAATGCCAGGCCAGCATTGTTTACCAAAATATGAATTTGTCCAACTTCTTCTAAGATTTTTTGACAAATTACAATCGTTTGTTCCATATTCGTAACATCAAATGAATGAACTGATACCTGAACATGGTATTGCTTTTCAATATCTTGCTTAATTTCTTCTAGTTTGTCCAATCTTCGTCCTGTAATGATGATATTATCACCATTAGCAGCAAACACATAAGCGATTGCTTTGCCAATGCCACTACTTGCACCTGTAATCAATACATTTCGTTTCATCACTCTGTCTCCTATTCTCTTTATTATACTACAATTTTACCTAGTTTGTAAAAATGCTGTAGTTAAAAAACTCATCAGATTTCCGATGAGTTTGATAGGTATTAAAATAAATTAATGAGGCGCATCAGGTGCATATTAAAACGAACCTGTCTAGCATAGTAGATATTTCCACCATTTACATATAACTTCCCACCATTTAGCAAAGCCAAAGGATGAAAATAGGTATACGTTTCTTCTGTAGTATTCCCTAAGCTTGGTGCTACTACTGTTCTGGAGTATTCTTTCGCTAAAGAGAGTGTATGTTCTCCACCATGCTCAGCAATATAGTCAATATAGGCTGGACCGAAGTTATACGCCTGAACTGCTGTCCAAACCTCTACTCCTTTTTCCTCAGCCAACCGTAGGTTTTCTGTCAGGTAGATAATTCCTTGCCGGATACTCTCTCTACTATCCGTGATGGTGTTAGCATAGCCAGTAGCGGACTCACTTGATTGCATGACATCTGCTTCTTGTCCCTTGGTTTCTGTGTAAATCATTGCTAGGACTAGTTCTTCATTAGCTGGTGTGTCGTTTTCTGCCAATACTTCTTGTACCATAGTTTGATAGGTCATCACTTGCTTTACTGCACTGTAGGTTTGATAGAATTTGTAACCGAGAAAAATCAGTAAAAGAAGTATCAGCGTACGTATCAGTTTTTTCATTTACTTGCTCTTTATGTCTTCAATATTTTTGATAAGAATAGAATAGGTTCCGTTATCATTTTGAATAAACTCAACCGATTCTGCATCCTTATAGATTGCATTTGGCACAATCAACTCAATTCCGTTTGATAAAGATAGCTTCTGATTTTCAAATTTCTTTAGTTGACGGCTACTATCAATTTCATCGAAGGAAATCTTATCAGGTATGACCTCTTTCAGTTGATTGACGAAATTTAAACGAGCAGTCAGGTTGTTGTCGAATAACTGATCAGCCAATTTTTCAGGTGAAAGCTCGTTATCTTCTTCCAAATTGTTGAAAATAGCTGACTTGACTTTCGATTGAAATTGAAAATCACCTTGATGGAAATTGTCAGCAATCTTCTGTGCAGTTTGCTCTACTGCTTTGATTGATTTTTTTGCAGAAATAGCTGGTGTAACTTGCAGAAGATTATCTGAGAAATAATTGAGGAAGGCTCCGTTATGTTTGATTCTTTTCTCAATCAAATGATACTTCCGCGTTTGAAGATTGACAATCAAGGCTTCATCAGGTGCTGAACCCGCTCCAGGTAAATTATTCTGGGTGATTTTTAAAGGACTTCCGCTTTCCAGACCAACGTGGGCGAGATTTTCACGTAGTGAGATTCTCAAAAAGGCAAAATGTTCAACACCATTTCGTTCAAACTCTATGAAAATGAGGTCATTGGTTTTTAAATTCTCAGAAATTGAAAATTCTTCTTTCCAGAGATTAGCAATCTTGACAGAGTTGGTCAGCAGGTCACCATCTAAATAGTCAAGAAAAGGATTGTCGGGGTTAAATTGTCCTGTTTTTGCTTCATCAGAAAAGACACGTTCAATCTTTTTACGCAAATATTCTTCTATTTTTGGGCTAACAGTCAAAAGCTGGTCGGCAAGGACCAGCTCTGTATCATCAGGACTAAATTGATGTATGATGGCTTTTTTTACATATATATCCATTATAAACCTTCGTAAAGTGGGAATTGATCTGTCAAAGCACGCACTTCTTGACGGACTTCCTCAAGAGCGGTTTCATTTTCTGCATTTTCAAGTGCTTTGATAGTTAGTTGTGCAACCTTGCGAGCTTCCTCTACTCCAAAACCGCGAGCAGTAATGGCCGCAGAGCCAATACGGATACCGCTTGTTTTGAATGGTGAGAGTTTTTCGTAAGGAATTGAGTTTTTATTGAGAGTAATATTTACTTCATCCAAGAGATGCTGAGCAACTTTACCATTTTCAACAACTTTGGTCACGTCAACGAGGAAGAGATGGTTGTCTGTTCCGCCTGTGATGACTTTAAAGTTAGGGTTAGCAAGGAAGACTTCGGCCATGGCCTTGCTGTTTTCAATCACTTTCTGAGCATAGTCTTTGAAAGCTGGGTCCAAAACTTCTTTGAAAGATACGGCTTTTGCAGCAATAACATGCTCTAATGGACCACCTTGGATGCCTGGGAAGATAGCTGAGTTGATTTTCTTGATGAGCTCTTCATCATTGGTCAAAATCAAACCACCACGTGGCCCACGAAGTGTTTTGTGAGTTGTTGTTGTTGTGATATGAGCGTGAGGAACTGGGTTTGGATGGAGACCAGCAGCTACAAGACCAGCAATATGGGCCATGTCCACCATCAATTTTGCACCAACTGCATCTGCAATTTCACGGAATTTTGCGAAATCAATGGTACGGGCATAAGCTGAAGCACCTGCGACAATCAATTTTGGCTGTACTTCTTTTGCTTGTTTTAAAATTGCATCGTAATCAAGCAAGCCAGTTTCTTCGTCAACATTGTAAGCGACAAAGTTATAAGTTTGACCCGAGAAGCTAACGGATGCACCGTGAGTCAAGTGACCACCTGCAGCTAAGTCCATCCCCATAACAGTGTCTCCTGGCTCAATCAAGGCCATGTAGGCAGCACAATTGGCCTGGCTTCCTGAGTGTGGCTGAACGTTAGCAAATTTTGCACCGAATATTTCTTTAGCACGTTCAATAGCTAAACTTTCAACTACGTCAACGCATTCCGTACCGCCATAGTAACGACGACCTGGGTAACCTTCTGCGTATTTATTGGTCAAAATAGAACCTTGAGCTGCCATAACAGCTTTAGAAACAACGTTTTCAGACGCAATCAATTCGATATTATTTTGTTGGCGTTTTTCTTCAGCTTGGATAGCTTCCCAAACTTCTTTATCAAATTCTTTGTAGTTAACTTTGTCAAAAATCATGTGCGGTACTCCTTTGTATTGGGCTAAATGTGCTTGATAAAACGCTTCTGCATTTTATCGGAGTGATAGCCATTCTTTTCGTAGAAAAGATGGGCTTGGAGACGACTTTCAGCAGAATTGAGGCGAATAAAATGGTAGCCCTCTTTCTGTGCAATTTGCTCAACGGCTTTCAGCAGACTTGCTCCAATCCCTTGTCCTTGATGACTAGGCAAAACAGCTAGTCCCAGAATATTGAGGCCAGTATCCGAATAGAGACTTTCATAGACTTGTGCGTGAATGTAGCCTTGCACTGCGCCACTTATGTCATCTATATAGACCAATAAGATATGCCCCAATGTGCTCGTGCATCTAAAAAACTGTCGCTCAGTTTGTTCCAATGAACAATCATACCCTAAGGATTGAGCATTGATTTCTCGGATGACTACCAAGTCACCTTTCTCAATGGGACGAATCATAAAACTACCTCAAATTCTATTTCGGGAATGGCTTTCTGAATCTCTTCGCGGCTGATAGCGCCTTGGCGCAAAATCCGCGCTTTCTGTCCAGAAAGGTCCAAAATCGTTGAATCAATACCTGTCAGAGCTTGGTCATCCTTAATGCCAGGCAAATCAACTGAAAATTGTGCCTGGATGTCCGAAAACTTCTTGCCACTTTCTTGTCCTGAAACATTAGCTGATGGTCCGATTAAGGGACCCGTTTCCGCAATCAAACGTAAAGTTTTTTCGTGCTTTGGAAGACGAAATCCAACGGTATCCAGTCCAGAATTGACCCAAAACGGAACGTTTTTGTTCGCTTTTAGGATAATTGTTAGCGGTCCCGGCATAAATCTATTATACAGTTTTTCCAGATAATGGGGTGGATTTTGACTGAAAAAATAAATATCGTTCAGATTTGAGACGTTTAAGTTCATTGCCTTATCCCTCGGCCGCTGTTTCAACTGATAGACGCGATTGACTGCATCTTCATTCAAGGCTTGGGCAAAAAGCCCATAGACTGTTTCAGTTGGAAGGATAACAGCACCACCATTTTCAAGAATTGTTCGGAGTTTATCCATTGTCATCCGCGACAACCTTTCTATCTTGACCAAATTGGTCTTTGAGGACTCGAATTCGCTTTTTGGGGAAATGCAGAGCGAGTAAGTCAGTTAGGTCTTGCCCTTGCTTGTAGCCAATTTCAAAGTAGAGTTTTCCATTCTCCTTCAAAAATGTCCCTGCTTGCTCCGCAATTTGTCTATAAATAGCCAGTCCATCTTCTTCCGCAAATAAGGCCAGATGTGGCTCAAAAGTCAATACATTGAGTCCAACTTCATCTGTGTCATCTGGTGAGATGTAGGGCGGATTGGAAACAATGATGTCAAAATGCCCTGTCACTGCTTGCAAGACATCCGATTCTAGAAAGTGAACAGAGATTTGGTTGGTTCTTGCATTTTCCTGAGCCACTGCTAGGGCATCCTTTGAAATATCAACCGCAACCACCTCCCAATCAGGTCTAGCTTTTGCAAGGGAAATAGCTATGGCACCGCTTCCTGTACCGATGTCTAAAATACGCAAACCTGCTCCGCTATTTTCCTGCAAAATCAAATCAACTAATTCTTCCGTTTCAGGTCTTGGAATCAAGACTCGCTCATCCACTGCAAACTCCAAGCCATGAAAATCAGCCTTGCCGATAATGTACTGGGCAGGTCGGTGCTGGGAAAGTTGCTGAAAAATCGCATCAATCTCTTCTTTGTCAGTCGGTGTAACTTCCTGACGGAGCAGGAGGAGAAATTCTGTAAAGTTCAGTTCCTTTAAGCCACGAAAGGTGAAGGACAGGGATTCTGCCTCTTCACCGATTGCGACTAATTGTTCTTCGTATGCTGCAAATAATTGAGCGTAATTCATTATTTGTTAAGCTCTTCTAGTTTTTGCGTCTGATCGTAAAGTACAAGAGCATCTACGACTTCGTCCATCTTACCTGACAAGATGGTATCCAGCTTTTGCAAGGTCAAGCCGATACGGTGGTCTGTCACACGGTTTTGTGGGAAGTTGTAAGTACGGATACGCTCTGAACGGTCACCAGTACCAATGGTTGATTTACGCTCTGCATCCTGCTCATCTTGGGCAATCTGTGCAAAGTGGTCCGCAACACGGGCACGGATGATCTTCATGGCCTTTTCACGGTTTTTCTGCTGGGTCCGTTCTTCCTGCATCTCTACTTTGATGTTGGTTGGCAAGTGAACGATACGCACGGCAGTTGCAACCTTGTTGACGTTCTGTCCACCAGCACCAGATGCGTGGTAAATATCGACACGAAGATCTTTGGGATCGATATCATATTCCACTTCTTCAACTTCTGGCATGATGAGGACAGTTGCTGTTGAGGTGTGGACGCGACCTTGGCTTTCTGTCACAGGGACACGTTGGACACGGTGAGCTCCTGATTCATACTTGAGCTTTGAATAAACGGATTGACCAGAGACCATGGCAACTACTTCCTTGATACCGCCGACACCATTGTAAGAAGCCTCCATAACTTCAAAACGCCAGCCTTGACCTTCTGCATACTTTTGATACATGGTCAAAAGGTCTCCAGCAAATAGGGCGGCTTCATCACCACCTGCAGCACCACGGATTTCCAAGATGATGTTTTTGTCATCGTTAGGGTCTTTTGGTAAAAGAAGGATTTTCAGCTTTTCTTCGTAAGCCTCTTTGTCAGCTTTAGCTTGTTTGAGTTCTTCCTTAGCCATTTCCTCCAAATCAGCATCACCAGAAGATTCTTTAATCATCTCTTCTGCATCGACAATGTTTTGAAGTACAGTCTTATATTCGCGGTAGGCTGTTACTGTATCACGAGTTGCAGCCTCTTCCTTAGACAACTCCATAAAACGCTTGGTATCGCTGACCACATCAGGGTCAGACAACAATTCACCAAGTTCCTCATAGCGGTCCTCCACCGCCTGTAATTGATCATAGATGTTCATAATTTTAAGATATTAAGGGCGTTAAACGAACAAAGCAAAAATAGGAGTTTTGACGAAGGACGAAAGCGTCCTAGGAAAAACTATCTTTTTTGCACAGTTCGTAGCCCGTATTCAATTCCTTTCTAAATATTTGACCGAACACACTTCTAGTTAGCTTGTAGGGCGTGTTCATTTCCTTTCTGTAATATGTAAGTCATGAAAATTGGCACAGAGTCATAGGCAAATTCAGTTCTATACAGATGCTCAGTTTACAGCCGCTTCTCATTTCATTTTCAAAAATTAGGGTAAATCTTTAATTTCTGGTGAAAAATAATGTTTGCGACAGACAGGAATGTAGGTTTCATTGCCACCAATTTGGATTTGTTCTCCTTCATAAGTAGGTTTTCCATCCTGCGTTCTCAAAACCATTGTCGCTTTTTTAGAACAATATTGGCAGATTGTTTTGATTTCATCTAATTTATCAGCCAATAAGAGCAAATGTTGGGAACCTTCAAACAGTTCATTTCGGAAATCATTTTTAAGACCGAAAGCCATAACGGGTACATCTAATTCATCGACTACGCGAGCAAGTGCGTAGACATGATGACGTCGAAGAAATTGTGCTTCATCAATGAGAACACAGTAAGGACGCGGTTCCATTTTTTCAATAAAACCAAAGATATCCATATCATCGTCAATCGCCACTGCATCTCTTCTCATGCCTATACGACTGGATACAACACCAAAAGCATCACGAGTATCAAGTGCAGATGTCATGATAACAACAGGTTTTCCTTGTTCTTCATAGTTGTGGGCAACCTTTAAAATCTCAATGGTTTTTCCTGAGTTCATTGTCCCATATTTATAATATAATTGAGCCACTTTTCTCTTTCCAATCTTAAATTTTCACTCCCTCCATTTTATCATAAAATGGTCCTTATGGAAATAGAAAAACAAGCCCGTTTTGAGCTTGTTTGATATTAAGACCAGGGGAATGATAAGAAATTTCCGACACACTCAAAAATGATTTTAGCTGCCGTTGGTTTCCACTTGTAGAGCATAACACAACCATATATTAGGCAGTGAAAAGAAAATGCAAGAAACAAAGGTCCTTCCCATATACTCTCGGCAAAAACAGTTGCTACTAGATATAAACATAATCCAGCGAGTAGGAACGATAAAATCATACGGTATTTATAGGCCATGAGTAATCCCTCCTTTAAGGATAGTATAGCAAACGATGTAAACGCTGTCGATGTTTTTCTTATTCACACCCAACTCCATCTCCATCACGGTCTAAATGACTACCGTAACCTGGTTCTCCGCGATAGATTGGTGCAGCTCCTGCTTGTCTAACTGCCTTACAATTTGGATAATATGTGTTTTGAGATGGTGTAGCAGCAAATTGCTGAACTTGGCTTTGTGCTTCTGCTTCTGCAACTTTTTTCGCTTCGACGGCGAGACGTTCTTCCTCCTCTTTACGTGCTTTCTCAGCAATAGCTTTTTCAGCATTCCAATATTTGATAATGACTTTGCTATCTTTTTTGATGACCTTATCATTCATCTCGTTAAAAGATTTTCCATCAATCTCGACCGCAATGATTTGTCCATTTTTAGCAATTTCATTGGTCTCTGTTGCTACTTCAGATACTTGAGAAAAACCACCGTCAGTAAACATTTTTTTAGTATCTGCAGCTGTTTTCGTTGAAATGGATGATGGCAGTTCAGCGAAGCTAGAGAAATCGTAGTAGGTGATTACAATGGGGGTTGATTTTTTGCTGATAATCTCCTGTTTGGTGGGCAACTGAAGCTCTGCGCCACCGAGACTAATTTTTTGAATTTTTTCGTGCTTTGCTTTATCCTTGTCTGCAACAGCAGTCCACTTGATGTCTGTAAATCCTGCTGTTGTTAGCTGTTTTTCGAGCTCTGGTTTTGTTTTAGTCTCTGCTAGATTTTTTGGTATTTTGATGTTATCTTTGCTAACGTCAAAATAGGTTAATGTAACAGGGAGACTAGTAGAGTAAAAATGATTGGATTGATAGGTGTGATTTCCGATTTGAAGGCGATCAATCTTATCTTTTTTGTCCGCATTGCCTTCTTCTACTAGCAGAACAGGAGTTAGTTCGACTTGTTTAAAACCTGAATCTTTCAGCTCTTTCTCGACATCTGCTAAATTTTTAGAAGCTGGTAGGTTGAATTCAACGGCATCTTTTTTGGGAACATGGTAGGAGATTGTAATTGGGATATTTTTTAAAGCCCGTCCTTCCTTCCAATCTTCTCCGTCAACAGATACGAGTTCGACAAGATCGCTTTCACCTATTTTTCCAAATTCTAAATCAGTAATTTCCACCCCCTGAATATTTTTAAAACCTGCTTCTTGAAGATGTTTTACGACTGTTACATACTGTTGTCCATAAAGGTCATCTTTTTTCGGAAGCTCAGCAGTCATTAATTGTGAACCGATAAATGTTGTAAGTAGGACACCACCAGTTATTCCTGCTGTTTTCCGATTAAGAAACTTTCTAGATTTTTTTATTGACGTTTCGCTAACTATCTGAGTTGCTTTTTTCTTAAACATAAATCATTCTCCTTATTGTTAATCGCGATATTATTATAAAAAAATATAAATATATTTTGCAATACATTATGAAAATATCCTTGGAGAATCATAAAAACTATGGTACAATAAACGAAAAATAAAGGAGGAAATATATGCCGTTTGTACGTATTGATTTGTTTGAAGGACGCACAGAAGAACAAAAGATTGCCTTAGCACGTGAAGTTACCGAAGTTGTATCTCGTAATACTAATGCGCCCAAAGAAGCCATTCATGTCTTCATCAATGATATGCCTGAAGGGACTTACTACCCACAAGGCGAAATGAAACGTAAATAAGAGAAAACACTCTTGCAACAAAATGCAGGAGTGTTTCTTTGTATCAAGTTTATTTCTTATCGTCTTCATCCATGCTGAGAACGCTGAGGAAGGCTTCTTGTGGAACTTCGACAGAGCCGATGGCTTTCATCCGTTTCTTACCGGCTTTTTGTTTTTCGAGGAGTTTACGTTTACGGGAAACGTCACCACCATAACACTTAGCCAAAACGTTTTTGCGAAGCGCTTTGATGTCGCTACGGGCCACGATTTTCTGACCGATAGCAGCTTGGATTGGCACTTCAAACTGTTGACGAGGGATGATTTTCTTGAGTTTGTCCACGATAATTTTCCCACGTTCATAGGCAAATTCCTTGTGGACGATAAAGCTGAGAGCATCGACCTTATCCCCATTGAGGAGAATATCCATTTTCACCAACTTGGATGAACGGTATTCAGAAATCTCATAGTCGAAGCTGGCATAACCACGAGTGGATGACTTAAGCTTGTCAAAGAAGTCAAAGACAATCTCCGCAAGTGGAATTTGGTAGATAACATTGACACGGTTATCATCGATATAATCCATAGTCACAAAGTCACCACGTTTCCGCTGAGCCAATTCCATGACTGCACCGACGTATTCCTGCGGTACCATGATTTGTGCCTTAACATATGGTTCTTCGATAGTTGCAATCTTGGTTGGGTCTGGGAATTCGGACGGGTTGGCTACATCAATCATTTCACCGTCCGTCATGTTGACATGGTAGACTACCGACGGTGCTGTCATGATGAGGTCAATGTTAAATTCGCGCTCAATCCGTTCTTGAATAACATCCATGTGCAAGAGACCTAAGAAGCCACAACGGAAACCAAAGCCGAGGGCCTGCGATGTTTCAGGTTCGAACTGCAAGCTGGCATCGTTGAGCTGGAGCTTTTCCAGGGCTTCACGGAGGTCATTGTACTTGTTGGAATCAATTGGATAGATACCTGCAAAGACCATTGGGTTCATCTGCTTGTAGCCTGAGAGTGGCTCGCTGGCAGGATTTTCCGCCAAAGTCACTGTATCACCGACACGGGTATCAGCCACAGTCTTGATAGAAGCTGCGATATAGCCAACATCTCCAACTGCTAGGAAATCACGACCAATGGCTTTTGGTGTGAAAATTCCAACTTCTGTTACATCAAAGTTCTTGCCATTGCTCATCATCTGGATGGTATCGCCTGGCTTCACGACACCATTGACAATACGAACTTGGAGGATGACCCCGCGATAGGGATCATAGACAGAGTCAAAAATTAAGGCCTGCAATGGGGCTTCAACATCACCTGTTGGAGCGGGAACTTTCTCTACGATTTGTTCAAGAATCTCTTCAATACCAATTCCCGATTTAGCTGAAGCGGGAACCGCTTCCGAAGCATCCAAACCAATGACATCTTCAATTTCTTGACGAACACGCTCAGGATCGGCAGCTGGTAGATCAATCTTATTAATAACTGGCAAGATTTCAAGATCATTATCCAGAGCCAAATAAACATTTGCAAGTGTTTGTGCTTCAATGCCTTGGGCTGCATCAACTACCAGAATTGCTCCTTCACAGGCAGCAAGCGAACGAGAAACTTCATAGGTAAAGTCAACGTGTCCTGGAGTGTCTATCAAATGAAAGATATAGGTTTCTCCATCTTTGGCGGTATAGTTAAGCTCGATAGCATTTAGCTTAATGGTTATGCCGCGTTCACGTTCCAAATCCATGCTATCTAACAATTGAGCCTGCATTTCACGACTAGAAACTGTTTCTGTCTTTTCGAGTATGCGGTCGGCCAAGGTTGATTTACCATGGTCGATGTGGGCAATAATGGAGAAATTACGAATTTTCTCCTGTCGTTTTTTCAAATCTTCTAAATTCATGTTTCTTCCTCTACAAGGGTATTACTCTTTATTATATCAGAAATACCAAGAACTTGCCATAAGAAAAACGGGAGTGGGAAAGAACTCCTGCATTCATAGAAGAGTTCGTCTTCCCACCCCCGCACAGTTGATTAGGACAGATTTGGAGTGTGAAACACGAACAAATCTGCCAATCAACCACTGCGCTGAGATGTTGACATAAACTTTGTGTAGGATTGCTGTGGTTGAACTGCTCTGCTATTTTCCCAGCCAAAGACCGATCTCGCGTTCGGCTGCTTCTGCACTATCTGAGCCATGAACGACATTTGCCACAATTCCCTCAACGGGCGCTGTCGCAAAATCTCCACGAATAGTCCCAGGTCGGGCGTTTACTGGATTGGTAGCTCCCATCATATCTCGCCAAGATTTGATAACTTCTGGCCCTTCTATAATGCCAGCTATCATCGGCCCGCTCGTCATATATTGTACTAATTGCGGGAAGAAAGGTTTATCTGTCAAATGTTCATAATGTTGACTGATTAGCTCTTCAGTCGCTGTAACCATTTTTAAATCTTGGATTTGAAATCCCCTGCGTTCGATACGTGAAAGAATTTGTCCTGCAAGTCCACGCTTAAGAGCATCTGGTTTGATGATGATGAAAGTACGTTCCATGATTTTTCTCCTGAACTGTTTATTAGATGTTACTTAAGATAGCATCCCATGCCTGATCGTATCCGTGACGAGTCTCAGAAGAAAAGATAACGAATTGATCATTTTTATCAAAATCCAATTTCTTTTTAATCATCGATTCGTGTTTATTCCACTTTCCTCGTGGGATTTTATCAGCCTTCGTTGCCACAATAATAACAGGAATTTCATAATATTTCAAGAAATCATACATTTGAACATCATCTGCTGATGGCTCATGACGCATGTCTACCAAACTCACCACAACACGTAGATTTTCTCGTGTCGTCAAATACTCTTCGATCATTTTGCCCCACTTAGCACGCTCAGTTTTGGATACTTTAGCATAGCCATAACCTGGAACATCTACGAATCGAATTTTATCATCTATATTATAAAAATTGAGTTGTTGAGTCTTTCCTGGTTTTCCTGACGTACGTGCAAGATTTTTTCTTCCTAGAAGAGTATTGATAAATGAGGATTTTCCAACGTTAGATCGCCCGGCAAGGGCAATTTCTGGAATGTCATCGCCAGGATACTGGGCTTTTGAAACAGCACTGAGCAAAATCTCAGCATTATGTGTGTTGATTTGCATTTTATACCTTTCATAAATAAGGGTAGAAATCAATCAGTTTCTACCCTTTATTTTTAAGCAGTTTCTAGTAAAGGCTTTTCCTTACCGTCTACTGCTGCTTTTGTTACACGAACACGTTTAACGTTATCTTGGCCTGGCACCTCAAACATGACATCCAACATCGTTTCTTCAATGATGGAACGAAGTCCACGAGCGCCAGTCTTACGTTCAATTGCTTTTTCTGCAATTGCTAACAAGGCGTCCTCATCAAAGTCAAGCTCCACGTCATCATAAGACAAGAGTGTCTGGTATTGTTTTACAAGAGCATTCTTTGGTTCCGTCAAAATACGTACCAAATCCTCTGTTGTCAATTGGTCCAAAGCTGCAAATACAGGCAAGCGACCAATCAACTCTGGAATGATACCGAATTTTTGAATATCGTCTGCAATGATATGTTGCATGTATGATTCTTTTTCATCAATAGCACGATTATTATGACCAAAACCGATGATTTTTTCACCGAGACGCTGTTTGACGATTTCTTCGATACCATCAAATGCACCGCCAACGATGAACAGGATATTTTTGGTGTCCACGTGAATCATTTCTTGGTTTGGATGTTTGCGTCCGCCTTGTGGTGGTACGCTGGCCACAGTTCCCTCGATAATTTTTAGGAGAGCTTGCTGGACACCTTCACCAGATACATCGCGGGTAATGGACACATTTTCACCTTTTTTGGCAATTTTATCAATTTCATCCACATAGATAATTCCTCTTTCTGCACGGTCGATGTTAAAGTCTGCAGCCTGCAAAAGTTTGAGGAGGATATTTTCTACGTCTTCACCAACATAACCCGCCTCAGTAAGAGCGGTCGCATCAGCAATAGCAAACGGGACATTCAAACTTTTAGCCAAGGTCTGTGCTAGGAAGGTTTTTCCTGAACCAGTTGGACCAATCATAAGGATATTTGATTTTTGCAAATCAACATCGTTCTCATCACGGCTATCCTGGAAATTGATACGTTTGTAGTGGTTGTAAACGGCTACTGCTAAAGCACGTTTTGCACGATCCTGTCCGATGACGTAGTTGTTCAGGATATTGAGTAATTCTTGTGGCTTTGGCGTATCGGCCAAGTCTGTCAAAACTTCTTCTGCCAGTTCCTCACGAATGATTTCCTGTGCTAGTTCCACGCATTCATTACAAATGAAGACATTGTTTCCAGCGATAATTTTTTTAACTTCTTCTTGATTTTTTCCGCAAAATGAGCAATAGATTAGCTCATGAGTATGCTTAACAGCCATGTGTTTCCTCTTTCATATCTCTTATCTAAATAAAAATCCATAAATGGCATGAATACTATTGACCAGATTGGTAAAAGCATTCAGTAAAAATAAAATTGCTAAACCAAAACGTTTCTTCCGAAAGGCTTGAATCGCACAAAGAATACAAATCCCACAGAGAAATGCTGTAAATAAACCGAATAAACTTCTCTCCATGCCTAACCATCTCTTCTTTCATAGGTTTTTATTGTAAAATCATACGGGTTTTTCTCGTCTTTTGGACGTAAATTGGCGCTTTGTAGCTGAAATTTCTCCATAGGAAATGCTTTCGGAAAATACACATCGCCATTAAATTGACCGTGAATATCTGTCACTATTAATGTTTCAATGTAAGGTGCAAAGGCAGTAAAAATTTGTCCCCCACCAAGCACAAATAGTGTCTGTTCCTGTTTGTGATACCAATCTAGGACATCCTCCACACTGTGTAAAATGGTAACACGTTCACTCTCTAGTTGATAGGTTTTATCCGTTGTCAAAACGATGGTGTGACGATTGGGAAGAGCACGTTTACCCATGCCGTCAAAGGTTATACGTCCCATCACCATCGTGTGACCTGTTGTCGTTTCCTTGAAATGAGCAAAATCAGCAGGCAATGACCAAGGAAGTCTATCACCTTTTCCAATCAATCCATTTTCATCTTGAGCCCAAATGGCAACAATCTTTTTAGTCATTTTCTCTCACTTTCCGTCCTATCATTCTATCAAAAAAACATGAAAAATGCACTTACCAAGTAGGGCTAGTGCAAATTTTTATCATATTGAAACTATCATCGACTCCTCAGAGATAGGGAAGATTCCGAGATTCGTAGAATGTGAATCTCACTGGTGCTGGAAAGCCCCCTCATCTTAAATCGCCAAGTCAAATTTGAGTTGCGGTTTAACTGGCTTGTAGTCCACCAACTCAAAATCTTCTGCTTTAATATCAAAAAAGTTTGTTCCGTCTGGGACGTTCAAGACCAAACGAGGCTCTACTTCAGATGGTGTACGACGGAGCAATTCTTCAGCTTGTTCAAACTGATTGTCATAGATGTGAAGATTGTTGATGAAATAGAAAAACTTCCCAACCTTCCAGCCAAAATGTTTAGCAATCATCATCTGAAGGGCTACATACTGCATAGCGTTGATATGATGGGCTACTAGCATATCATTTGACCGCTGAGTTAGAGTTGCATCCAGGTAAATCTCCCCATCCACTCGTCGAACGTCAAACATAGTCTGAAAGGCACACGGCAAGAGACCAGCAGATTGGTCAAACGCTTCATAATCCCACAATGAAATCACATTGCGGCGATTCCATGGATTTTCCTCCAATTGTTTGAGAATCTTGGAAATGATGTCATGTTTTTTCACAATAGCACCGTAACGTTCACCGATTGTGCCAGTTCCCTCAACTTCCCAATCATTCCAATACTGGACACCGTATTTTTCCTGTAAAACCGACAAATCATTGGTCTGGTCTTGGTAAATCCAGAGAATTTCCTTGATGGCCGACTTAATTGGAATAGGTCTAAGTGTTGTAATAGGAAACTCGCCCTTAGACAAATCATATTCAGCAAAGGCGCCTGTAACGTACTTGGAATTAGCTACATTTCCATCCTTGTAACGTGGACGAGCATTTTCTGAAAAAACGCCCTCTTCCATAATCTTACGAATGTTTTCTTTAAAAATAATATCTGCTTTAGTCATGAGTTTAGTATAGCATGTTCTAGCAAAAAACTCCAGTTTTGAACTGGAGTTGTCATTTATAGAGCAAGGGGTAGAGGTTGAGCTGGAACAAACCAGCGAGGGTAGTTACTAGACTGAACAATATAAAATACAAGGCTAGCAAGAGAACACTCAACAATATCTGACGAACATTCTTCGTATAAATAGCCGTTGGTAAGCTAGCTAGACCGAAAAAGGGAATGATGAAAAATGCTAGTTTGAAATTCACATTTACAATATCAAACCATTGGCCTATTGGTAAAAATAGCATGACGATGAGAAAAATTGCGATACCATACAAAACTAGATTTAATCTTTTTAGTAAAGTCAGGTTCATAACTGCTCCTTCTAGGGACCAAATATAAAGTAGCCAATACCGAATATCAGAGGAAATGAGATCATTAAGAAGATACTAATCAAACCAGTCCACAATTTTTTATAATAGATAGATAGTATAAGAATTAGAGTCCCCAGTAGAGGGAGAATCAACATGGTTGTTACGTTTCCCCAGCTAGACGGGAAAAACCAGTCACGAATCCAGTTATCAAGGAAAAAGGCAGATAACAAAATCAATAAACCAAGAATGGTCAGATAGTTGATTATTTTAGACATGTTTACCTGTTTCATAAGGTGACACTCCTTTCTATTTACATTTTCATTGTACGCTTAAATACTACATTTTTCAATATATGTATATAAAGAAATTGTGACGGCGGATTTTAAAAAAGCAGAGGGAACTCTGCTTTGAACGATTATTTCAAGACGAGTGATGCTGCGCCCAATACACCTGCATCATTACCACGTGTTGCCAAGACAATTTGTGTACTTTCCTTGATTTGTGGGAAGCTATTTTCAGCAAAGACCTTGCGAACACCATCCAATAAAAACTCTCCTGCAGCTGATACACCGCCACCCAGAACGATGTAGGCAGGATTGAGGACTGCAGCAATGTTTGCACAAGCAACACCTAGGTATTCTGAGAAGTGACGGTAGACAATCAAAGCCAAATCATCGCCTTCTTTTGCCAAATCAAAGACATCCTTAGCCGTTACATCTTGACCATCGTCAATCATTTGTTTCAGTTTTGCATCGCCAGCGTATTGATCAGCATAGCGACGGCTGAGATTGACAATACCTGTTGCTGAAGCAACTGTTTCTAGACAACCTTTCTTACCACAAGTACATGCAAATGGCTCATCAAAGTCAACTGTGATATGGCCCAATTCACCACCAGCACCTTTGACCCCACGAATCAAGTTTCCAGCAGCGATGACACCACCGCCGACACCTGTACCAAGCGTCATAAAGACAACGTTTGGATTGTTGTTTCCAGCACCAACCCATTGCTCACCAAGGGCCGCTACGTTTGCATCATTGTCGATAAAGAATGGCAAACCAAGGGCAGATTCAAACTGCTCTTTAACCAATTGCAAGGTTTTCCAGTTGAGGTTATAGGCACCGATAACAGTACCAGCTTCGCTATCAACGACACCTGGAGACCCCATACCAACACCCAAGAAATCATCCTTTGTCAAACCATGAGTTTCAAATCGATGCTTGATACTGTCAATAATATCAGGAACAATGTGACTTCCATCATCTAAAATATTTGTCTTGATGGACCATTTTTCTTGAATTTCTCCCTCAGTAGACAAAATGGCCAATTTAACAGATGTACCACCCAAGTCAATACCGATAATTTTTTTAGACATAATCATCACCTCAAATGTATTTTCTTTATTATAACACAATGCAAAGGTTTGCGTAAAGCCTTTTCAAAAATTTGCACGGATAAAAATTGCCCTATCTGAAAAGATAGAGCAAAATTAAAAATTGAATATGTAAGATAAACCTTCCAATGGAAAAGAGCATAACTGTCGTAAAATTACTACCTTCTTTTGTTCCATTATAGAGAAAAAGAGTAGAAATAAAGGTAAATCCTAGAGCAAACCCCACCATCTGCAAGTCGTGATAAGACTGACCATAAAAATAAAGCGTGACAGCCAGCAAGAGCATGGATAAGACCGTTAACGCCAAGCGCAATGTATTCATTTTTTTGGTCTTTAGATAGCTAAACAAAGCCGCTCCCAAGGTCACCAAGAGATAGATGACCATATATGACATGACAAGAATTTTCATCTAGCCCTCCAACTCGCTCAGATACTCATACCGCTCATATTTTTCCAAGAGCAGGTCGTTTTTCTCATCCAATTCCTTCTGCAAATCGGACAATTTTGTAAAATCACTACCACAGGTCAGCATTTCCGCCTCGATTTCCGCAATCCGCTCCTCTAAGCCAGCAATATCCTCTTCGATGGTTGCCCATTCCTGCTTCTCAAAGTAGGACATCCGCTTCTTGTTCTCTTTGACCTTTTCGCTTTTCTCCTTTGGTTTTTCCAAGGAAATGGCAGAGCTGGAAGCCAGAAAGGCCTTCTCATCCAGATAGTCTGTGTAGTTGCCAAAGAAGGTCTCAATACCGCTATCTTCGAAAGCCAAGATTTTATTGGCTACCTTGTCTAGGAAATAACGATCGTGACTAACGGTAATGACTGGACCAGTAAAGCCCTGCAAGAAATGTTCCAAGACTGTCAGAGTTGCTATGTCCAAGTCGTTGGTCGGCTCATCTAGTAAGAGAACATTAGGTCGTTGCAAGAGAATTTTCAGCAAATAAAGCCGCTTCTTCTCCCCGCCTGATAACTTTTCAATCAAGGTACCGTGGGTATTACGAGGGAAGAGGAATTGCTCCAAGAGTTCTGCGATAGAAACCATACCAGATGTCGTCTTAGCTTCTTCTGCCACTTCCTGTAAGAAAGTGATGACCCGCTTGCTTTCATCCAAGCCCTTGATGGTCTGAGAAAAATAACCGATGCGGATGGTTTCACCAATATCTACTTTACCGCTGTCTGCCTGCAAATTACCTGCGATTAGATTGAGTAAGGTAGATTTTCCCTTACCATTATCACCAACAATACCGATGCGGTCCTTGTTTTGAATGAGCAGGTTAAAGTCTTTTAAAATGGGCTTGTCAGGATAGGAAAAGCTGACATTTTCAAAGTTAATGACTTTTTTACCGATACGAGAGGTTTCAAAATTGATTTCTAGTTCACTATCGTCTATCTTGTTGGCTAAATCGCCTTTGAGGTCATGGAAACGATTAATGCGAGCCTGTTGCTTGGTTGCACGAGCTTGAGGTTGTCTGCGCATCCAAGCCAACTCCTGCTTGTAGAGCTGCTCTTTCTTATGGCGAAGGGCGGCATCTCGCTCGTCCTGTTCTGCCTTTAAACGAACATAGTCCTGGTAATTTCCCTGATATTCGGTTAAGCTGGCGCGGTCCAATTCAAAAATCCGTGTCGCCACATTGTCCAAGAAATAGCGGTCGTGGGTAATAAAGAGAACTGACTTTTTAGTGTTTTTCAAGAAAGTCGTCAACCACTCAATGGTATCAATGTCCAGGTGGTTGGTCGGTTCATCCAGCAAGAGCAAGTCAGCATTGCCAAGGAGGACTTGGGCCAATTGCACTCGCCTACGTAGACCACCTGATAACTCAGCAACAGTTTTGTTGAGGTCTGTTAAACCTAGTTTTGAAAGAACTGTTTTAACCAGGCTTTCAATCTCCCAAGCATTGAGAGAATCCATCTCTGCCATGACTTTCTCCAGTCTTGCTTGACCGGCTTCATCGTAATGAGATAAGAGCAATTCGTATTCACGAATCAGCTGGGTTTCACGGAGGTCAGATGAAAGAACGGTGTCTAAAACTGTCTTACTGTCATCAAAATCAGGTTCCTGAGTCAGATAGGCGATTTTATAGGCATTTTTAGTGCGAAAAGGTGACACATCTCCGTCAAAACCGATGCGACCTGACAGAACATCCAACAAAGTCGTCTTTCCTGTACCATTGACCCCGATAATCCCGATACGGTCGCCTTGGTGGATGATGAAAGACAGATCAGCAAAGACCGTTTTATCTCCGACAGATTTAGTCAGGTGTTCAACGATAAAATCACTCATTCTCTAAAATTCCTTTCACAAATGTCATAATCGCTTGCTCTTCGTTTTCCAGCTGTCCTTCCACAATCTGGAATTCCACCTCTTTGAGTAGTTCTCCTAATACTGGACCTGGTTTGAGGTCAAATGTCTTCATCAGATGACCACCATTGACAACAATTTCATGCTTGTCATGGATAGTCAAGGCTTGGTCAATCTTGTCAATTGCTGCAAAATCTGTAATAAGACCTTGTGCCTGACGGAGTTCCTCTACCAAGAACAAGAATTCTTTGCCATACTTGAAACAGATTTGCTTGGTAACAGGTCCTGCTTGGCGAAGCTGATAAATCTCTACCAACTTGACCACGCTGCGTTGGAAATCATTGCTGGTTTTCCATTTTTTCAGGAAGGACTTGATATTATCAATACCTAGGCAGACAAAGAGCATGGCCCAAGCTTGTTCAGATGTCGAAAAGCAAAATTCTGCTGTCAGACCTGTTAGCATGGCCTCTAATTCATCACTTTTTCCAGCTAAATCAGGCAAGAAATCATAAGCCTTGGAATCAATCATAGCGCGCAAGCCTTTTCGCCAAAAATCCGCCATCAAGAGTTTATCAAACTCGATAAAACTGCGTTCTACAGATATTTTTTCCAAGAGCGGTGCGGTTTCAACCATAGCTGTAAATGTCGTCGGCTCAATCTCAAAGTCTAAGGTCGCCGCAAAGCGAAATCCACGCATGATACGGAGGGCATCTTCATTGAAACGCTCAGCCGGGATGCCTACAGCTCGTAGGGTGCGGTTTTCTAAGTCGGTCATCCCATCAAAGAGGTCGACAATCTGTGCCTCCTCATCAAGGGCAAAGGCATTGACCGTGAAGTCGCGACGTTTGAGATCTTCTTCTAAGGAACGCACAAAAGAAACCTGGCTCGGTCTGCGGAAGTCGACATACTCCTCCTCTGTCCGAAAGGTGGTAATTTCATACTCTTTTTTGCCTTCTAAGACTAACACCGTACCGTGCTCAATCCCCACATCGATAGTCCGTGAAAAGATTTGTTTCGTTTCCTGAGGGTAGCTGGATGTCGCAATATCGACATCATGAATAGGCCTACCGAGAATGGCATCACGAACGGAACCGCCAACGAAATAAGCCTCGTAACCAGCTGCTTTAATTTTCTCTAAAATCGGCAAAGCCTCCTGAAACTCAGAAGGCAGATTGTTTAATTTCATAATAAGTGTTCCAAACCATAAACGAGTTGTGAGCGTTTGACTACCTCTTTAATGCCGAGGTTGACACCGCCCATAAAGGAAATGCGATCGTAAGAGTCATGACGAATAGTCAATCCTTCTCCCTGTGCCCCAAAAATCACTTCCTGATGGGCAACAAGGCCTGGCAAGCGTACTGAATGGATACGGAAGCCGTCAAATTCTGCCCCACGAGTACCAGCAATCAGTTCTTCTTCATCCGTTGCACCTTGAGTCTGTGACTGACGGACTTGGGAAATGAGTTCGGCCGTTTTGACAGCTGTTCCGCTCGGTGCATCCTTCTTCTTGTCATGGTGTAATTCAATGATTTCAAGATTCGGGAAATACTTGGCTGCCTGTGCTGCAAATTGCATGAGCAAGATAGCACCAATAGCAAAGTTAGGAGCAATCAAGCCACCTAAACCCTTCTCAGCAGACAAGGCGGTTAATTCTTCAATTTCTTCTGGAGTAAATCCTGTCGTTCCAACCACAGGTGCGAAGCCGTTTTCCAAGGCAAAGCGAGTGTTTTCATAGGCAAATTTTGGCGTTGTAAAATCCACCCAGACATCAGCGTCTAGGCTGGCAACTTCTTCTTTGGTCTTGAAAACAGGAACACCATCTACTTCTGTTTCTGTCGCAAAGGGATCCACCAAGGCAGCCAGACTAAGTTCTGCGTCACCTTTGACCATCTCAACAGCCGTCGAGCCCATTTTCCCTTTAAATCCTGCGATAATTACCTTAATTGTCATTCAAACTCCTATTCAATAATGGGAGAAATACCAAAGGCTACAGCTCCTTCTCCCAAGTGCGTACCGATGACCGAACCAAATGACACGATTGGTAAATCGCTACCGACACCTGCTTCTTCCAACTGCTGTTTAAAGTTTTCAGCCTTCTGAGGTGCGTTGGCGTGAATAATAGCAATCTGATATTGTCCTTCTTTGGTTTGTTCTTGGAGGATTTCCAAGAGTCGCTTAATGGCTTTCTTCTCCGTCCGAACTTTTTCGTACACTTCAATCTTACCCTCACCTGTAAAATACAGAATCGGTTTGATGCTCAAAAGATTGCCAAGCAAGGCTGCACCATTGGACAAGCGACCACCTTTTACCAAATGATTGAGGTCATCAACCATAATAAAGGCAGTTGTTTTGCCAATCTCTTGGTCCAATTTCCCAGTAATCTCTTCAAAACTAAGTCCTGCATCAGCCCATTTAAGGACATTTTCCACCATCATGCCCAAAGGAGCCGATGTGATTTTGGTATCTGGAAAGGCAACTGTCAGACCTTCAAATTCATCAGCCAAATATTGAATATTTTGATAAAAACCTGAAATACCTGATGACAAGAATAAGCCAAGTGCGTGTGTATAACCTTTCTCTGTTAATTTAGCCAGAATTTCTTCTAGTTCCATCAAACTCGGTTGACTTGTTTTAGGTAATTCTTTCGATGAAGCCATTTTTTGATAAAACTCTTCAACCGTCAAATTTTGCCCTTCGATATAATTTTCCCCATCGATGCTGACTGGAATGCTTAGGACAAACAAGTCATCCCGCTCAAGACTTTGAACATTCAAAACAGCCGATGAGTCAGTTATAACTGCTAATTTCATATTAAAACTCCAAATTCACTCCTGGTGCATCAAAGGCGATTTCAGTAACCTCATAAGTCATTCGTTTTAAAATGTCCAAAAGAGGCTCTACCAAAACACGTTTTTCTTCATCAGTAAATTCAGTTGGCTCTTCTACCAATCGATTTGGTAAGTGAACGGCCTGACTCATGGCACCTGAAATCACAAAATGATCTAGTACAATCATAAAGCGCAAAATGGTAATCATAGATGTTCGATTTTCCGCACGATTTTGCTCAATCAATTGAAAGTCAACTTTCAATTTTGTTTCCGGAATTCCGTTCTCTTTTTCCCACGCGTGATTGCGGGCATCAAAATGATACTGATTGACAAATTCTTTATCGCGAATGATTTCCATTTCAAGACTCCTCTAATAACAATAATACTCACATTATACCATAATCCTCGTGAAATAGCTAAAAAACCTTGCCAGAAGCAAGGTTTCAATCAAAATTATTTAGCTTTACGAAGTGCTCCGTAAAGGACACCTGATACAACCGCACCAATCAAAACATAGGCGATGTAAAGCAGTGGATTAGATGTCAAAGCGATAACGAAGATACCACCGTGAGGAGCCATCAATTGGATGCCTGACAAACCAACCAAGGCACCTGCAAGGGCAGAACCAGCGATAAAGCTTGGGATTGCACGAGCTGGGTCAGCAGCACCAAACGGAATCGCACCTTCAGTAATGAATGAAAGACCCATAACGATGTTTGTCAAACCTGAGTTACGCTCTTCTTGTGTGAATTTGTCTTTGAAAAGAAGGGTTGCAACGAATACTGCCAACGGTGGAACCATACCACCTGCCATTACCGCTGCCATGGCAACAGAACCACCATCTGCAACAGTTGCTGCAAGTGTACCTGTACCGAAGACATAAGCTGCCTTGTTGACTGGACCACCCATATCGACTGCCATCATACCACCGAGGACAAGGCCGAGGAGAATAGCAGAGCTACCTTCAAGACCTGCAAGGAAGTTGTTCATACCTGTGTTGATAGCTGCCATTGGGATGTTAACGAAGAACATCAAGAAACCAGTGATTGCTGTTCCCAAAAGTGGCAAGAGCAAGATAGCATTCAAACCTTGAAGTGATTTTGGAAGGTTGCGCAAAGCGTTGCGAAGAACGAGCACTACACCACCAGCAAGGAAACCACCAACAAGGGCACCCAAGAAACCAGATGATACACCTGCAAGAGCAAGCGTTTCTTCACCACCAGCTGCGTAAGGAATTTTACCGAACGCAAGACCGCTACTAGCGATTGCACCAGCTACGAAACCTGCAACCAAACCTGGTTTTTCAGCAATTGAGTAAGCAATGTAACCTGCAAGAAGTGGCAACATGAAGCCGAAGGCTGCTCCACCTATCTTCATGAACATAGCTGCGATTTCATGGTATGAACCAAGACTACCAAGGCTGTCTTGCGGCACACCTAGAGCTCCATCGAATAGGAAGGCAAGGGCAATCAAGATACCGCCACCGATAACGAATGGCAACATTTGAGAAACACCGCTCATCAAGTGTTTATAGAACGCTTTACCAAGACTGAGTTTTTCTGAAGATTCCACAGTAGCTACTCCTTCTGACGCTGTGTAAGCTGATGCTTTACCCTCCAAGATAAGGTTAATTAATTCTTCTGGTTGTTTGATTCCAGCTGCAACTGGACGAGATACCAAAGGTTTGCCATTGAAACGAGGCATATCGACAGCCTTATCTGCTGCAATGATAACACCAGCTGCATTCTTGATGTCCTCAGCGGTTAGTTTGTTTCCAACACCTGAAGCACCGTTGGTTTCAACCTTGATGCCAACTCCCATCTCAGCAGCTTGTTTCTTAAGTGCTTCTTCTGCCATGTAAGTGTGAGCAATACCTGTTGTACAAGCTGTTACTGCAACGATAAATGGACGGTCACCACTTGGTGCTGCAACCACTTCTTCAACTGCCTTATCTGCGGCTTCAGCTGTATCGAAGACTGCAATCACTTCTTCAGGATTTGTTGCCGCACGAAGTCTATCAGCAAATCCAGCTTTCATCAAGTATTTAGACAATTCAGCAAGGGCAGCCAAGTGGGTATCGTTAGCACCTTCTGGAGCTGCAATCATGAAGAACAAGTCGGTTGGTTGACCATCAAGACTTGCATAGTCAACGCCCTTGTTTGATTTTGCAAAGAGAACAGTCGCTTCTTTGACAGCAGCATTTTTAGCGTGTGGCATGGCAATACCGTCACCAAGACCTGTTGTCGTTTGGGCTTCACGGTTTAGGATACCTGTTTTGAATACCTCAAAATCCGTTACATAACCTTTATCAACCAAACTAGCAATCATTTCATCGATAACTGCTTCCTTGCTTGTCGCTTGCAAATCAAGCAACATGACATCTTTTCTCAAAACGTCTTGAATTTTCATAGTGTTTCTACCTCAACTTTTTCATAAGTTTCCTTAATAAATTCGATACTTGCCAAATCGTCTGAAAAGGCTGTTGCCGTACCGCAAGCAACTCCCCATTTTAGGGCTTCGATTGGGTCTTGTGAGCGAACGTATTCGCCAGTAAATCCTGCCACCATGGAATCTCCAGCTCCGACAGAATTTTTCACTGTTCCCTTGATTGGTTTGGCAAAGTAAGTAGCTGCTGGAGTGACCAACAAAGCCCCATCCCCTGCCATGGAAATGATAACATTCTGAGCTCCCATATCTAAGATTTTCTTAGCGTAGGTCTCGATGTCTGCAATACCATTCAACTCGACGTTAAAGATTGCTTCAAGTTCATGGTTGTTTGGCTTGACCAAGAGTGGCTGGTGTGCTAATGAGTCTAGAAGCGTTTGGCCTTCAAAGTCACAGACAACTTGCACTCCTGCTTTTTTCGCCACAGGAATCAGCCTATTGTAGACTTCATTTCCAAGACTAGCTGGAGCAGACCCAGCAAAAACAACTGTGTCTTCCTTGGTCAATCCTGCTAAGACCATTTCTAATTCGGCCAACTGTGTATCTGTCACAATCGGACCTAAACCGTTAATTTCTGTTTCTTGGTCAGCTTTGATTTTCACGTTAATACGTGTATCTTGATCAACCTGAACAAAATCAGTATCAATTCCTTCGGCAATCAATCCATCTTTGATGAACTGACCTGTGAATCCCCCAAGGAAACCCGTTGCTGTATTCGGATAGCCCAAGCGCTTCAAAACACGGCTAACGTTAATTCCCTTACCGCCGGCATACTTATCGTCGCTCTCCATACGATTGACACTGCCCGTCTCGACATGTTCTAAACGAACGATATAGTCAATCGCTGGATTGAGCGTAACTGTATAAATCATACCTCGATTACCCTCGTTTTCTCTTTTATGATGTCCAACAAACTGCTTTCTGAAGATTGGCAGATAATGTTGGATTTTTCGATTGCCGCAACTTTAACAAAGGAGAATTGACCAATTTTAGAAGCATCTGCCAAAACATAGCTTTCTTTGGCATTGTCTATGATAGTGCGTTTGATGGTCGCTTCTTCAATATCTGGCGTTGTAAAATAGTTTTTATCAATACCATTCATCCCCAGAAATGCCTTATCAAAATTGAGCTGTCGAATTTGTTCCAATGCTACTGCTCCAACGGAAGCATCTGTTGATTGCTTAACAAAACCACCTATAATGATTGTTTTTATCTTGTGTTCAACTAATCTTACCGCGTGGTGGATAGAGTTGGTCACGACTGTCAGATTTTCCTGTTGAAGATAATCAATCAGTACCCCTGTGGTTGTACCTGCATCTAAAAAAATTACGTCTCCGTTAACAATCTGTCGAGCTGCTCTTTCCGCAATCTCTCGTTTTTCTTGAACGTTTTTGACAGATTTTTCTAGAATAGACTCTTCGAGTTGCAAATTTCCTGGCGCTTCAGCACCGCCGTGTACACGACGAAGCTTACCTTCGTTTTCCAACTCGTCCAAATCCCTACGTACAGTAGACTCAGATGTATCAAGAACTTCGATTAATTCCTCTAGCCGAACAAACTGTTGCGAGTGTATTCGCTCCAATATAATCTGTTTTCGTTCTGATTTGAGTATGTTCAACACCTCCTGCAATCGTTTACAAAAATCATTATACACGATTTTCTGCCATTGTCAATCATTTTCTATCATTTTCTTTCAAAAAAACTAGCAGAATCTACGCTTCCACTAGTTTCTCAATCATTTTTTTCATCATGTCCATTTCTTCTGGACGGCCAATAGACAGGCGAATATACCCTTCTAATTTACCTGTTGGATAATATTTGAAATTCCAATCCTGTGCCAAGGCTTGCTGATAAAATTCTTCTGTCCACGGTGCTTTAAACGTTACAAAACTAGCCTGACTAGGTAGAACTTGACAGTTATCTAATCCTTGCAAGAATAAAATCATTTCTTCTCGCAAATTCTGAATTACTCCCACCGTTTCTAAAACTTTGTCTGTATAATTCAATGCAAGGGCTGCCATTTTTGCAGTCAAGTTTGACAAGCTGAATGGTGGAATGACCTTGTCCAATTCATAAATTAACTCTTCGCTTCCTACCGCAAAGCCAACTCGTAAACCTGCAAGTCCAAAAGCCTTTGATAAGGTCCGTAAAACTAAAACATTGTCAAATTGTTGTAGACGACTGATGAAGCTATCGACATGTGCAAATTCAATATAAGCCTCATCTACAACGAGTAACCCTTTAAAAGAAATAGCCAATTTCTCCAAATCTTCTAGCGAATAAGCTACTGAAGAAGGATTGTTAGGATTGGAAAGCATGATTATCTTCGCCTTCAACTCCTCTGCACGCGCCAACAATTTCTCTACTGGCAGGACAAGTGTATCGTTTTTGGCTTCCAAATCAATGGCTTCAAAACGGCTACCATGCATGTGATTATAGGTTTCATACATGAAGAAGTCTGGATTGACAGTCAAAAAAGTATCATCCTTTTCCATAAAGGTGGAAACAATCATGTGAATAAGATGATCAGAGCCCACACCTACTGTTACTTGTTTGGGATTTAATCCAAGATAGGCCGCATATTTCTCAATCAGTTCGGAGTAAGTATTATCACCATAAAAGCTTAATTGACTGACATCCAAATTTTCCAAGGTCTCTTGTGGCAAAAAGGACCAATCAATGATACGATTTTCGTTATTTCCTAAATCAAATCTTGCCTTTTGTTTGATTTTATAAGGTTGGTAATGTTCAAATACCTTGCGTTTCATCATTTCTCCTTCTAGCAAGAAAAACACAGTCTAATCAACTGTGTCTTCTGCTTTGATTTTTTCAAAAATAGCTAACTCTTCAGCTGTAAAGTTGTAGTTTTCTAACAAGTCTGGACGACGTTGATAGGTTTTGCGTAGACTTTCCTCCAAACGCCATTTACGAATATTTTCATGGTGACCGCTCATTAATACATCTGGAACTACCATTCCACGATACTCGTATGGTCGGGTGTATTGAGGATATTCCAATAGCCCTGATGAAAAACTATCATCCGTATGACTGACTTCCTTACCAATAACCTCTGGAATCAGACGAACGGTAGCATCAATCATGGTCATAGCTGCCAACTCTCCGCCTGTCAGAACATAGTCTCCGAGAGAAATTTCATCTGTCACCAAGGTCTTTATCCGCTCATCATAGCCCTCATAGTGACCACAGATAAAAATCAACTGTTCTTCCTGAGCTAATTCTTCAGCATAGGATTGGTTAAACGTTTTACCAGCAGGATCCAACAAGATAACACGTGGCTTGGTTTGCTCAATGCTATCCATGGTATCAAAAATCGGCTGGGCACGAAGCAACATGCCTTGTCCTCCGCCATAGGGTTCATCGTCCACATGGCGAGCCTTTTCAGCCTTCTCTCGGAAATTGTGGTAGTTGATTTCCAACAAGCCCTTGTCACGCGCCTTGCCCACAATAGAGTGTTCTAGAGGTGCAAACATCTCAGGGAAGAGGGTCAAAATATCAATTCTCATCGTCTAAGCCCTCGAGCAATTCCACATCGACACGGTTATTTGGAATATCAATGTTCAAGACAACAGGTGGAATATATGGCAAGAGCAAGTCTTTCTTACCTTTTCGTTTCACCACCCAGATATCATTGGCACCTGGTTGCAAGATTTCCTTGATCTGTCCGATCAACTGGTCATTTTCATAGACATCCAAGCCGATAATTTCGTGGTAATAAAACTCACCATCTTCAAGGTCTGTCAAATTTTCCTCGGCGATTTTCAAACTAAAGCCCTTGTACTTTTCAATATCGTTGATATGGTACATGCCCTTAAACTTGATAATATCAAAGTTCTTAGCCTTACGGTGACTAGCAATTTCCACTTCCATGACAAACTGATCCTTGTCATCAAAAAGTGCAAGCTTTGCCCCTTTTTTAAAACGTTCTTCAGCAAAATCGGTCACAGACAAAACACGCATTTCCCCTTGTAGACCTTGCGTGTTAACAATCTTTCCTACGTTAAAATAATTCATAATTTCTCCATTTGATTTTCTATCCTTTTATTTTAACATGAGCATGATATTTTCACAAGAGAGAAAAAGCCGGATACCTCCGACTTTCATAGTTAATCTATTTCACGGACAAATGAGAATGAGCTATTTTGATCAAGCGCAAACTAAGAGCTATGCCGCAGACAAAAATCCCTGAAATAAGACCAATCCAATAGGCTTCTGGACCCATTTGGAAAAATCTTTCAAGCAAGAATGCGACTGGGAAGGTCATGGACCAATAGGCAACCAAACCAAGTACAAAGGGAATGGTGGTATCCTTGTAACCACGTAAAATCCCCTGAATAGGTGCTGTAAAGGCATCTGCTAACTGGAACATGAGGGCAAAGCTAAGAAAATGCGAAGTCAGACGGATAAATTCTGCGTCATTACCATAAAGGTAGGCAACTTTGGAACGGAAAAAATATAGGAAAGTGAGTGTTAAGCCTGCAAAACCAAGTGCCACCAGGCGTCCTAGACGGCTGTAGGCTTTCACATCTTGTGGTCGTTTAGTCCCTACTTCATAGGCAATGACAATAGCTAGGGCTGAAGAAACTGAGGAAGGAAAGGCATATAATAATGTCGCAAAGTTCATAGCCGACTGGTGGGCTGCTATAATCTGGGCTGAAAATTTTGCCATGTAGAGCCCTACTACTGCAAAAATTGCTACTTCTGCAAAGACTTGTAAACCGATGGGAAGTCCGATTTTCAGTCCTTCTTTCAGTAAAGCCCCATCAATCGGACTCCACCGCCAAATCTGATAAGATGCAATGGTCTTATTTTTGCACATGACAATGACGATTACTAGCAATACCGCCCAATAAGCTAAAGCAGTACCCAATCCAGCTCCAGCTCCGCCTAGGGCCGGTAGGCCCATTTTCCCATAAATCAGAAGATAGTTAAATAGACTGTTAAATGGGACAAGGAGCAACATGAGGTACATGGATAGCTGAGTCAAGCCGAGGGCGTCGAAAAAAGAGCGACAGACACTAAAGAGTAAGAGAGGCAGGATGCCAATGGAAATAAAATAGAGGTACTGCTTGCCAACTTGAAAAACAGATTCATCAAGTCCAAACTGAGCCAAGGTGGGAACAGCGATAAATAGGACCGAGCACAAGAGTAAAATGGTTAATCCGATGGCTAGATAGACAAACTGATGAAACTCCTCACGAATCTTATCTCTTTCACCTTTTCCTAAATGTTGAGCGATGATTGGGACCAATGCAGATACAATCCCTGTTAGAAATGAAAAAAGCGGATTCCAAAGACTTGTTGCCATGGAAACACCTGCCAAATCCATAGTGCTGTACTGGCCTGTCATCATGGTATCGATAAAGGATGCGGAGTAATTAGCAAATTGATAAATTAAAATGGGCAAAAATATTTTGATAAAGAGCCAGAGCTTCTCTTTGTTATTTCTTGTTTGGTACATGCTTATTCTCTTTCAATTTTATATAAATATTGTAACAAGAAAAGGACCTGCATTGCAAGTCCTATTTGACTAGATAGAGTCACCATTCCAGATAGAGTTTTTCACGATAACATAGTCCACATGCTTCAAGCTGGTAATGTCACGTCCACCTGCATAAGAAATAGATGACTGCAAATCTTGCTCCATTTCAACCAGAGTATCTTTCAAATGTCCTTTGGCAGGGAGTAAGATTTTCTTACCTTCTACGTTTTTATAGGCACCTTTTTGGTATTCAGATGCAGAACCATAGTACTCTTTGAATTTCTCGCCATCAACTTCAATTGTTTTACCTGGGCTTTCAATGTGACCAGCAAAGAGCGAACCAATCATGACCATGCTTGCGCCGAAGCGGATAGATTTGGCAATATCTCCGTGGGTACGGATACCTCCGTCCGCAATAATTGGTTTACGGGCAGCTTTTGCGCACCAACGAAGGGCAGCCAACTGCCAACCACCTGTACCAAAACCAGTCTTGACCTTGGTGATGCAGACCTTACCAGGACCAATACCAACTTTTGTAGCATCTGCACCAGCATTTTCCAATTCACGGACAGCTTCAGGAGTACCGACATTTCCAGCAATGACAAAGGTCTCAGGCAATTCTTTCTTGATGTGCTTGATCATCTTAATCACACTGTCAGCATGCCCATGTGCAATATCAATGGTGATAAACTCAGGGGCATCAGCTTTCAAGCTAGTCACAAACTCATATTCATATTCTTTTACGCCAACAGAGATGGAAGCAATCAAACCTTGCTCGTGCATGCGTTTGATAAATGGAATACGACCAGCTTCATCGAAACGATGCATGATGTAGAAATACCCTTCTTTGGCAAGCATTTCGGCTACATCTTCATCAATAATAGTCTGCATATTAGCTGGAACAACTGGTAATTTAAAGCTATATTTCCCAAGAGTCACTGTTGTATCTGCCTCGGAACGGCTATTGATGATACATTTATTTGGAATGAGCTGAATATCTTCGTAGTCAAAAACTGGAGTTTCGTTGAACATGCTTCTACCTCTTTTTCTTAACATTGGAACAGAAAAACAGTTTGTTTTTCGTATTTTTTCCTTATTACAAGATATAGTATAGCTTATTGTTTGTGTTTTGTCAATAAAAAAGAAACCTATCTAGACAATATTCGGATATATCACTTTTGGGACTCGTTTATAAAACATAACATTCGTATAATTCTTTTCTGAGTTACTATTCTTATAAAATTTTAAAAAATGTTCAGAATTTACTCAAACAATTTCACATAAAAACTAAAAAAATCTTCAAAAACAGAAGATTTTTTAGTCAAATTCATATAATTGTGGGAATTTTTCGCATTCAGGGTTCTTAGGATGGCAAACCTCACGACCAAAATAAATCATAGCTTGATGAGCAGGGAGCCAGAGTTCAGGAGGTAAGACTTCCATGACTCGTTTTTCTGTTTCCAGGGGTGTAGCCGATTTTTTGACAATATCGTGGTGTTTACAAATCCGTCCCACGTGGGTATCAACTGCGAAGGCAGGAATGCCAAATCCAACACTCAACACTACATTAGCCGTTTTTCTACCAACTCCAGCCAAGGCTTCTAATTCCTCACGAGTCTGCGGAACAATGCCATTATGCCGTTCCAATAACTGCTGGGCGCATTCTTTCAAAAATTTGGCTTTATTACGATACAAACCCAAACGAGAAATATAAGGCTCAATATCCTTCACTTCTGCTGCCGCCATGGCTTGGGGCGTTGGGAAAGCAGCGAACAAACCAGGTGTTGCCTTATTCACCGCAGCGTCTGTAGTTTGAGCAGATAAGAGCACTGCACATACCAACTCAAAGTGATTTCGAAAGTCCAAACTTGGCTTAGCATCAGGATATAGAGCGATGATTTCTTCAATAACTTTTCTTGCACGTTTTTTTGATAATACCATGAATTCATTATAGCATGAAAACTTGGATTTATCTAAAATCTGGATTGTCATAAACCTCATTCCTCGTGATATAATAAGAAGAAAAGGGGGAATAAGTATGGACTTACAAGAACTCTGTAGAAAGGTTATTCAAGCAAGACCACGCAATAGCCATAAGGGAAGCTATGGTCGAGTCTTGCTGATTGGTGGACTGTATCCTTATGGTGGAGCGATTATCATGGCCGCACTAGCAACCGTCAACAGTGGAGCAGGCTTAGTAACTGTTGCTACTGAAAAAGACAACATACCAGCCTTACATAGTCATCTGCCTGAAGCCATGGCATTTTCATTTGACGATCAAGCCTTGCTGATAAGTAGCTTAGAAAATACTGACTTGGTATTGATTGGTCCAGGTTTGGGGGAAAATAGCAGAGCTGAACAGTTATTGGACTTTGTTTTTGAACATTTATCTGACCAGCAGATTTTAGTTCTTGACGGCTCAGCCCTTACCTTAATTGCAAAGCAAAACAGGAAGAACTTCCCGTGTAAACGAGTCATCCTGACACCCCACCAGAAAGAATGGGAACGGTTATCAGCCATTCCGGTTGCTGACCAAACAAGCCAAAGAAATCTTGAAGCCTTGCAATCTTTTCAAGAAAATACAATCCTTGTAGCTAAAAGTTCTGCTACTCAAATCCTAAAAACCCAGCCAAACCAAGTCACTCCAATAGGAGCTGGTGGTCCCTACCAAGCAACAGGAGGTATGGGAGATACTCTTGCAGGTATGATTGCAGGATTTGCTGTACAATTTCCCCATGTTCATCTATATGAAAGAATCCTTGTAGCAACCTACCTCCACTCCTATATTGCTGACCAACTGGCTCAAGATTATTATCTTGTAAAGCCAACTGATGTCTCAAGAAACATCCAAAAGACAATGGCTTCAATTTCAAACACAAACAACCGCCTAATCAATGATTAAGCGGTTTTATTATTTAGCAAACTTGTGATAAAGTTAGTGTTGGTTATACTTCTTCCTTATGACGTCGTTTGCTTACTAACAGAGTCCCTAGCCCAATAATGACACCAAGAACAAGATAGTATTTCGTATCATTTTCTCCAGTATTTGGTAGTTGAGTCACCTGTTTTTCTTGATTAGGACTAGATAGACTAGCTTGCAAAGTGACTGGACGAGGTAAAGTTGGTTGAAGGTTTGGCTTCTGACCTATCGGTACATGCCCTGAATTCCCAGTATCTTCTACAGGAGGTGCCTGTACATCAACTTTTTCTGAGTCTATAGGTGGAGGCGTTACAGTGCCTTCATCTTTTTTGTCAGTGGCAGTATTTGCTGGCTCTTTGGCATCATTTGTTGAAGTAGCAACACCATCCAGTTCTGCCTGAGCGCTTGTCAGAACGGCTAGAGCTTGATCGACACTTGCTTGGCTTGCAGATTCATCAACTAGAATCGCTTTCGCTGCTTCAACTGCCTGGTCATAAGCTTGTTTCACGTTCTCAGATGCATTGAGATACTTAGCATCTGTCGCTTTTAATACGGAAGAAACGGATACTGCGCTACGAAGGGCTGAAATATCAGTCTTTTGACCATCTAAGTTGGCTTTCGCTGCTAACAAGTCAGCCAACGCTTGGTTGACAACTGCCTGTGTTACATTCTCTTGGTTCAATACAAGTTGTGCTGAACGAACAGCTGTATCATAGGCAATTTGTTTGGTATTTTCAGCATTGTAATAAATAAAGTTTGCCTGAGTCGGTGTGTAGTTTGATACTTCAGCAATTAGTTTTTCCTTATCGGTAGCCTGACCGTTTAGCTGTTCTCTCGCCGCCACAAGACTGGCAAGTGCTGAATCTACTTGTGCCTGATTGTGTTTGTTGGCATATACTGCATTGGCATCTTCTAATGCTTTAGCATAGGCAGTTTGAAGTTCTGGACTAGCATTGTAATAACGCGCTGTTTCTTCAAGTCCTGCAAGTTCAGCAATCAGTTCTTTCAAAGCAACTTTATTAATCAAGGTTAATTTCTTAACATTTGACTGGTTTGCAAGTACTGCTACGTCTAATTCTTCCAAAAATTCATAGCCTTCTGGGAGGGTTGGAAGGATAGTGTAGGTACCAACTGGTACAAATTTACCATAATCAGTCTTAGAATATTTAGCATTTGGTAGCTGAATAGTCTGACCATCAGCAGTTACCAGTTGGATGGTTGAACCAGAAGGTAGTAATGCATCAATATCTACCAGCAAGTTTGCCTTATCTTTCAAAGTCACATAGAAATTCACCTCGGCAGTGCTATTTTCTTCCGAGATCGTCACGACTGCTTTTGTTTCACCTGCTAGGCTTGACCACTCTGTATCATATAAGAATAAATCAAAGGTGTAAGTACCAAATGGTAGCTTAAGAACGCTAGTATCGCCGGCATATCGTGGTAATTCTGCAACAATCTTGCCTGTTTCATCGGTGACTGAGTAAGAGAAAAGTATTGGTACAGGACTATTTGTGTCTTTATCAAGAATATTGACAGTTACCAATCCTTTTTCATTGCCAATACTGATCAGATTCTCTACTTTTTCATAGCTGATGTTACCAGCATAATCCTCTACTGTGTAGTAGAATTTTGAAATATCTGCAAGATCAAGAGGCAATGTGAAGGAACCATCGTCATTTTGTGCCACAAATACCTTGTTATCAGAAACGGTTACATCACCATTTTCTAATAAGGAAGGAATAGTTGTCGTACCATTGGCATCTGCTACAAGATAGAATACTTGCTCGCGATATAGACCAGACTCTCCTTTTTCAATGGCTGGGCGAGGGTTAAATGTAAAGTTTGTTTCATCATAGGTTGCGGTCGTAATAACTGGTGATTGTCTATCAATGATAACATCGAAAATCATAGTTTGTACTACTGCACCTGGAACTTCAGATGAGTAGGTCAAAACGTATTGATATTTACCATCGGCTAAAGCATTCCCCTCACTGTCTGTTCCATTCCATTCAGTAGGGTAAACAATGCTTGATTTTGGATTTTTAGGATTGCCACTATAGAAGTTTTTATTGCCTGACTGTGGTTGACTTTCCCAAAGTGGATTTCTGCGCTCAGTATCATCTGCAGCATAGACGCTTGCGACTAAATTAGTATAATTTCTTAAGAATACACCTTTGAAGGCTAGAAAATCTTGGTTCTCATCCCCATTTGGTGAGATAGCCAAGTGAGGCTTACCAGATTCATCGAGCTCTAAAACAAAATACCCTGCTTTGTTTTTAAATGTTCCGAGGGTCTTGAGTGCAAAGTCAGAACGCTTGTTTGTAGAATAGATTAACTCTTTACTTCCTGTCACGAGACCTGTGTAGTGATGGCTAATATCAACCGTATCTGGCTGTGCTACAACAGGTTCAAAGTAGAAGCCCCCTTTACCATCAGCAATAAGATTGTAAATCGGCTTTTCTAGAACGGCTAGATTTTGGAATTCCCCACGGAAACCAACGTATGGAATGCTGACAATATCACCACCATCGGCTACATCTGTAAATCGAACAAAGCCTTCAAGATAGTAACCGTTTTTCATCAATCCTGTCAATTCTTCAGTAAAGCTTGATGCATCTACAGAAATTGTAACAGTTGTACTTGAATTAGCTTTCACAGTCACCTTACCGCCAGCAATCTCTGCTAATAGACGTGGAGCCAAGGTGATCAATCCGTTTTGAACAGTATCCGTTGTTAACTGTGTTGAGTAGTTTAAAGTCTTATCTTCGTTTGTAATGTTATGAAGTGTGACCGTAAAGCTGAATGTATCCTCAACATTTCCCAAGGTAATGCTGCCATACCCATCTTCGCCAGTCAAATATAAACCTGTAGAAATAGCTGCCGCAGTATCAATAATACCCGCACCTTGTTGACGTGGTGAAGTGTAGGCATTCGTATCTTTGTTCACATGAGCTTTTGCAGTAGACATAAGCAAGTGTTTTACTAATGCTTCGATTTCTTGAGGAGACTTAGTTGGATAAGTTTCCTGTAAATATTGTTTTACTAATACAGCTACTCCCGCCACATGTGGAGAAGCCATACTTGTTCCCTGCATGTTGGCATAGTCATTATCATTAATCGCTGCATAAATAGCACCACCCGGAGCAGCTAAGTCTGGTTTTAGTTCGCCATCTGCTGATAGGCCCCAACTTGAAAAATCTGAAAGAAGACCTGCTTTGGGGTTAGGACGAATGTCTGTTTCATTATTGAACGCAATCTTATATGGCTTAGCCGCCAAAGCTTCACCGAATTCCAATGGAATGAAGATAGATGGAATTGCGGTAGCTGTATCATCCAGTTGCATGCTCACATTGGCTTCACCTGGGCGGCTATTGAAAATAACGACCCCTACTGCCCCTGCAGCTGTTGCATTGGCTATTTTTTCTGAGAAACTGATGGTTCCTCGTTTGATAAGTGCAAGTTTTCCAGTCAAATCTAAACCATCAAAATCCGAAGCCTGACCGATTCCTGCATAGACATATTCATATTCCTTTCCAACTTCAAATGGTACAGGACTTTTCTCTGGATTATCGAACGAACTCTTTCCGTAGTTCAAATCAGCATTATTTTCTAAGCCAATGATATTAATTACTTTACTGCCAACCGTTGTGTTATTGTAAGAAGCGACAGAAATTGCATCGCGAGCTGTTGAAGGAGCTCCGACCAAGCCATAATCTGGATAATCGGCTGACGGATTAGAATGACCTGAACCAAATGTTCCATCATTACCAGCGGCAATAACAACAGAAACACCTGCACGACGAGCAGCCTCGATTGCTGCAGTCACATTTTCATTCATGTTAACAACAGAGCCGTTAGCTCCTCCCAAGCTGAGGTTGATGCTATCGGCACCCAATTTTACAGCATCTTCAATCGCCTTTACGTACAATGCTGCGCCTGTTGTAGCTTTGAGATCTGAGAATACGCGCATAAACATGACTTGCGCTTCAGGAGCTACACCATACATTAATTGTCCAGCAACTGGTTGCGTCGGATTTCCTGTGGCAATGCTTGTCACGTGCATACCGTGTGAACGTTTATCTTCTTCTTTCAAGACCGTATTCACATCGACATAGTTATAACCAAATACAACCTTATCGTTAAACCATTCACCGTAGGTAATTCCTGCTGCCTTTTTAGCTGCTTCTATCTCTTTTTCTGATTTATATTTCGCAGTTGAGAGGTTTGAAATACGCAATACGTCGTGGTCAACATCAAGACCGGAGTCTATGATTGCAACTACTGTTCCTTCGCCTTTGTAACCACTGTCCCAAACTTTAGGTACTGTAATGATCGTATTACTATCAATGTTTTGTGGTTTCGCTTCTTCCTGATTAGTAATAGCAGTAGTCTCATCTGCTACGGAAAGCTTCTCCTCTTCTTCTACTTTTTCCTCTGAAGCAGCTGGAGTTTCTACAGCTGGTTGAGTTGCTTCTGTCTCTGCATTTGTGACATTTTCAAAAACAGTTCTTCCCTCTCCATTATCTGTAGTGGTTACATCAGTTGGGGTAGCCTCCACAGAAGTGTCAACTAACTCCTCGACTACAGGAGTTTTTGAGGCTGATTCTCTTACGATTGCGTCAGGAACAGTTGCTCCCACCTTAGTCTCTACAAGGCTTGTCAATTCATCTGCAGCTACCGATGGTGCACCTGCAAACAAAAAAACTGCACCCAAAAGAACAGACACAGTTCCAATTTTATACTTCCGAAGTGAGAAAGTTTCTTTCTTTTTCATAACTTTTCCTCCTAGTTTTTCTCCTTTATTATTGGCAAAGCCAATAAATATATTAAAACATAAAATTATCAGTATTGCAAGTATATTCTGAAAATTCAGTTATTTATTCAAACTATAACTAGCTATCAATAATATCTATAACCATAGATACAGATAATGCACACTAAAAAGGGAGTGAGCAAGACATTCATGATGGCTCCGTCCTTACCCACAGAATAATGAAATAAGCATAAAGCCCTCACTAAGATTATATACCTAATGAGGGCCCTGTGGTGGGTGCATTATTAATGTTAATTATGATGAAAAAACTGCTCTACCCTACTGATAAGAACCACAATATGCGCTCAAGAATATGACTAAAATTCAGTAGATAGGCTCTCTAATTTTAAGAAGGAAGGAATTGTCATAGATAATCATGTGTAGATCAAGTCGATATTGTCGTTTGTATTCCCCTTAATTTGTCCAAAGTGTTACTTAGCTACATTTGATACAACGACTAAAGGTCTACGTGCTTACCACGATTTTCTCAGTCAATTTCATGTGGAAGCTGTTGGTATGGAAAGCACAGGTGTCTATTGGCGACCTGTCTGGCATGCTCTATGTGATGACTTCGAGCTAATACTTGCTCAACCAGCCCACATGAAGGCCATTACAGGTCAGAAAACTGACAAGAAAGACGCTTACTGGATTGCCAAATGAATGCGGATTGGTCTGCTGCCTCGGAGTTTCGTTCCCGATGAAATTATTCCTGAATTGAGAAAGTTGACCAGACAACGAAAACAGTATAATATTGGGACTTTTCTACCTCATCTCTTTGTTAAGACAATCTAAAAAAATGCTAATCTCCCCCAAATATCCTACGAACGGCATGAATTTGAGAGATTGGAACTGCAACGAGCAAGGAATCACCCATAGAAAGTTGGCTATTTCCTTTCACAATCCTTGACTTACCATGATGAATTTGACTGGTAATCAAGCATGAATCCGGCAAACGTAACTCACTTACAAATATTTGATCCAATGTTTCGTTGACAACAACCTCTATTAAGGTCATATGTTCTTGCTGTTCTACTTCTTCTGGCAGAATTTTTTCCAACATTGCTTCATAGACCGGCGCGCCACCTAAAAGATCCATCATCACATAGGAACTCAAAGCCACCAACCCGATGACCATCAATTGATTCAAACTTCCTACCATTTCAGTAACTAAAATAATAGCAGTTAGAGGTGCTTTGGAAATCGCTGCGAAAAAGCCTGCCATACCCAATACAATAAACAATAGCATCTGGTCCTGACTGATGAAACCAATATCAAGGAAGAACCGTGCGACAAAAAGCCCAAGGAGACTTCCTAAAGTTAATATGGGCAAAAAGATGCCCCCTGGTAGACCAGAACCATAGGAAATCATGCTCCAGACAAATCGTATTAAAATCAGGATTGCCAATGTCAGTAACCCTTGTTCCAAATATGGAAGCTCTAAAATCAAATGATGCCCGCCACCCAACAGGTTTGGGAAAAAATAACCAATCGGTATAATGAACAAAAAGGCAAATACACTGTAGTATGGAACTGGGAGAGGAATGATTTTTGAGAGGAGGGTATAGAAACCTTGTATATTGAGGATAACAACTTCATACACATATCCAGCAAGTCCAAGGAAAACTCCAAGTAAGATATAAATCCAATATTGGTCAAGAGATAGCAACTGTAAGTCCTTCGGCATATGCAAAACAGGCATTAATCCAAAAACATGTAAGGAAATAAAGTTCGCAGTGATACTGGCTGCCAGGGCTGAGACCCATACCAGACGTGAAAACTGATGATAGACTTCCTCCACAACAAATAAAAGGCCTGCTATTGGTGCATTGAAAGCTGCTGCCAAACCTGCCGCAGCGCCACTAGCAATCAAACTCCTTCTTTCCATTTCACTGGATTTAAGAAGAACTGATACACCTTTAGCCGTTACAGCTCCTAGTTGAATGCTGGGACCTTCACGCCCCAGCATTAGGCCAGATGCAATGGATAAAACACCGCCGATAAATTTTTTCCAAAGGACTGACCACCAGTTTAAATCCATAATTCCTTTTAGTTCTGCCTCTACCTGAGGTATACCAGAACCTTTTGCATTTGGATCGTCTTTGATCAACTTGCCAACAAGTAAAGCTATAACCAGATAAAGCCCTCCAATAAGAAGTAAATAGATTGCATTGTCTGTTGCCAGAGAATAGAGGTGCGTAAAGACAGAAAATAGTTTTTCAATGGCTAAGCGAAATGCAACGACCACTAAACCAGCGACAATGCCAACTAAACTACCACGCAGAACCGAATAGAGGATTGATCGAGAAATAAAACTAACTTCTTTCCGGTGATTTTCCATTGGGATTTCCCTTCCTTTCTATAGTATGTATGACCAAAAAATGGGAGCAATAAGTACTTAGTAAAGAACCTCACTCCCATTCTTTTATTTATATTGCTACCTGTCCAATCAGACTATTTCCGATACATCTTGAATTGGAGATAGAGGTCATTATACATTCCAAGCATCTCTGGTCCAAGATTATCATAAACTTCCATCTTCTTCATCGTTTCTTCTGAAGGATAGAAGGATTCGTCGTTCTGAGTCTCCTCATCCAGCATAGCCTTGGCTGCAGGAATTGGTGTTGAATAACCAACATATTCTGCATTGCGGAGCGCATTTTCAGGACGAAGCATAAAACTCATAAAGGCATAAGCTCCATCAATATTTTTTGCTGTTTTTGGAATGACCATGTTATCAAACCAAAGGTTAGAACCTTTTGATGGTACAACATAGCGCAGATTTTCATTTCCATCCAACATCTCACTAGCTTCACCAGAGAAAGATACTGCGATAGCTGCCGCATCTTGTATCATATAACCTTTTATCTCATCAGCAACAATTGCTTTGACGTTTGGAGTTAGATTATAGAGATGTTCGGTAGCCTTTTCAATCTCGGTAGGATTGTTGGAATTGAGACTATACCCTAGTGATTGTAGACCAACCCCCATAACTTCACGCACACCATCAATTAACATGATATTGTCACGATATTCTTCTGACCACAAGTCTTCCCATTCCTGAGGAGGATTTTCTACCATGGTTTCATTGTAAACAATGCCCAAGGTTCCCCAGAAATATGGAATAGAATAATCATTATTCTTGTCAAAGCTAAGTCCCATAAATCGTGGATCGATATTTTCTATCCCTTCAATCTTAGATTTATCTAGCTTGATTAACATATTTTCTTCTGTCATCTTAGAAATCATGTACTCAGATGGGATTGTCAAATCGTATGTTGTTCCACCCTGCTTAATCTTTGTGTACATGGATTCGTTGGAGTCAAAGGTCTGATAATCTACCTGAATACCTGTTTCAGCAGTGAATTCTGCGAGTAATTCTGGGTCAATATAATCGCCCCAGTTATAGATGACAAGCTTATCAGTTGTCCCCTGGGTTGAATCAGCTTCTAATTTATAACTAATTCCCCATAGAACTAGGACAATAGCGATAATTCCTACAAAAAAAGAATACAATCGTTTCATTAGTTGGCCTCCTTTTCACGTGAGATGAAATAATAACCCACTACCAATAAGATAGAGAAAAGGAAAACTAGGGTTGACAAGGCATTGATTTCCAGAGAAATTCCCTTACGAGCTCGAGAGTAAATCTCAACAGATAGGTTTGAGTATCCATTTCCTGTTACGAAGAAGGTCACGGCAAAGTCATCCAAAGAATAGGTAAAGGCCATGAAGTATCCAGCAATGATGGCTGGTGTTAGGTAAGGCAACATAATTTCTTTCAACATTTGTGGCTGAGTTGCTCCCAAATCATAAGCTGCAGAAATCATATCCGCATTCATTTCCTTCAGACGAGGTAAGACCATTAAGACTACGATTGGAATAGAAAAAGCAATATGACTGAGTAATACTGAGACAAAGCCAAGCTGGAAACCAATCATGGTAAAGAGAATCAAGAAACTTGCCCCGATCATGACATCTGGTGCTACCATCAAAATATTATTGACAGACAAGAGTGCATTCTGAAAACGAGGTTTTGCTTGATAGATATAGATGGCGCCGAAAGTTCCGATAAGGGTCGCAATCAAAGAACTCAAAAAAGCTAATAGGAAGGTTTGAGCTAAGATGAGCATGAGACGGCTATCACTGAGCATGGAAGAAAAATGCTCCAAGGTAAAGCCTGTAAAGCCATTCATATCCCCGCCTTCATTAAAGGCATAAAAAATGAGATAGAAAATCGGTAAGTAGAGAAGGAGAAAGGCAACTGTTAAGTAGATATTTGCAAATTTCTTCATTATTTCTTCCTCTCTTTCGTCATCCACATAATCAAGAGCATGGCAAAAATCAAGACCACACCAATGGTTGAACCCATTCCCCAGTTTTGTGTTGTGAGGAAATGTTGTTCGATGGCTGTTCCCAGTGTAATGACTCGGTTACCGCCAATCAAACGGGTCAACATGAAGAGGCTCAAACTTGGAATGAAAACTGCCTGAACACCTGAACGAACACCGTTCATGGAAAGAGGAAAAATAACTTTTGTAAAGGTCTGCCAAGAAGTTGCCCCCAAATCACGACTGGCATTGATTAGGTTTTTATCCAAATCATCCAAGGCGTTAAAGATCGGCAAAATCATAAACGGAATCTCGATATAGGCTGCAACTGCAATAAAAGAGAAATCCGTGAAAAGAATTTGCTGAGCTCCTAGACCAATAAATTCTAGGAACTGGTTGATAGAGCCGTGTTGCCCAAAAATACCGATAAAGGCATAAGCTTTCAGCAAAAGATTGACCCAGGTTGGCAAGATAATCAACATGAGCCAGAGTTGTCTATGCTTGAGTTTGGTCAAGAAATAGGCTGTTGGGTAGGAAACCAAAAGTGTGACCAGAGTAATAATACCTGCGTAAAAAATAGAGTTGAAACTCATTCGCAGATAGGTCATATTTGGCGAGTTAAAATAGGTCTGGTAGTTGGCCAAAGTGAAATTGCCATGAATATCAAAGAAAGATTTGAAGATAATCAAGGCAACTGGAGCGAGTACAAAGAGAAAGACCCATAGGGCATAGGGAATTGCAAAAAGCCTAGAGGTTTTCTTCATTGCGTTCCTCCTCAATGGCGTTAATCAAGCCATCTTCTACTTCTTCCACTTCCACATATTCTTCGATACGAGCATCGAATTCTTCCTCTGTTTCATTGAGACGCATGATATGAATATCTTCGGGCTCAAAGCTTAGTCCAATCACTTCTCCGACAATGGCCTTACGAGTTGAGTGAATCATCCACTCATTACCAAGGTCGTCATAGGCGATGATTTCGTAGTGAACACCACGGAAGAGCTGTGTATCCACTTTTACCTGCAATTTGCCTTCTTCAGGTAAGGTAATCTGCAAATCTTCTGGACGGATAACAACTTCAACTTCTTCGTTTGGTCGCATACCGCCATCGACAGCTTCAAAGCGTTTGCCGTTAAACTCAACCAAGTAGTCTTCTATCATGCGGCCTGGAAGGATATTGGATTCACCGATGAAGGTAGCAACAAAATGGTTGATTGGCTCGTCGTAAATGTCCACTGGCGTCCCAGATTGGACAATCTCACCTTCGTTCATGACAAAAATCCAGTCACTCATGGCCAGAGCTTCTTCTTGGTCATGGGTAACGAAGACGAAGGTAATTCCTAGACGTTGTTGCAATTCACGCAGTTCATACTGCATTTCTGTTCTTAGTTTCAAGTCCAGGGCAGAAAGTGGTTCATCTAGCAAGACGACGCGAGGCTGGTTGATAATCGCACGTGCAATAGCAACCCGCTGGCGTTGACCACCAGACAATTTCTGAATGGAACGATTTTCATAACCAGAAAGTCGGACCATTTGTAAGGCTTCTGTCACACGGCGTTCGATTTCAGCCTTGTCAACCTTTCGTAATTTAAGAGGAAAAGCCACATTTTCAAAGACAGTCATATGTGGGAAAAGGGCATAGGACTGGAAAACAGTATGGACATCCCGTTTATTGGTCGGAACATCATTAATCCGTTGACCGTCCAGATAAATATCACCTGAACTCGCATCCAATAGACCAGCAATAATGTTCAAAATCGTTGATTTACCTGAACCAGAAGCTCCTAAAAGGGTATAAAATTTCCCCTCTTCCAATTCAAAACTAATATCCTTTAATACAGTTGTTCCACTGTCTTCAAATACTTTTGAAACGTTCTTAAATTCAATAATTGGCTTTTTCAATTCTCATAAATTCCTTCTTTTTTGTAAGAGCCTGATGGCTAGAGTGTATCAGCAGGATCGCCGATAATACGAACCTCTCTCTCCAGAGTAATTCCTGAAGATTTTTCAACGACTTCAATCACATGGGCAATCAAATTTTCGTAATCAGTTGCTGTACCATTTTCTATATTGACCATAAAGCCAGCGTGTTTTTCAGAAACTTCGACTCCACCAATTCGATAACCTTTTAAACCTGCATCCATAATCAACTGTCCTGCGAAGTGACCAAGTGGACGTTTGAAGACTGAACCACAAGATGGATATTCCAAAGGTTGCTTGAGCTCGCGTAAATGTGTCAAACGAGCCATTTCTTGTTGAATAACCGTATGATTTCCTGGCTTGAGGGCAAATTTTGCAGACAAAACAATCGCACCGTTTTCCTGCAAAATAGAAGAACGGTAGCCAAATCGTAACTCACGATTGTCCAATGTTTCGACATAACCTGCTGGAGTCAAAATCTGCGCCGAAACTAGAATGTGTGCCACTTCACCTCCGTAAGCACCTGCATTCATATAGACAGCACCACCAATGCTTCCCGGAATACCACAAGCAAATTCAAATCCTGATAAAGAATGGAAAAGTGCAACTTTTGTTGTTTCAATCAGATTGGCACCTGCTTCCGCTTCAATGGTGTATCCTGATACAGTAACGGAGTTAAGTTTATCCATACGGATAACAAAACCACGAATACCGCCATCGCGGACAATGATATTACTTGAATTTCCTAATACTTGCCATGGAATACCTTCGCGTTTAGCAAATTCTACTATACGAACAATCTCGTAACGATTCCGCGGAAAAGCTAGATAATCAACAGCTCCTCCTACTTTTGTATAGGTATATTCTTTTAAAGGCTCATCGAATCGAATATCGATGCCTTCTAATTCAAGCCTAATTTTATCTTTCATAACCTTCTCATTTCAATTTAAGATATACAGGATTTATTATACCAAAAATTACAGGAGAAAACGAATAAAATTCAACAAAAATACTTTCACAAGCCAAATTAATTTGCCCCAATATTTTGAAATGGAGAATGGAATGCACAAAAAAAGGAGTTCCCTTCCTACCGCATATAGTTGCGATGGTGAACTCCAATAAAATAAACATTTTTAGTTTTGCAGATGATAGATTCTCACTATCTATACAATAGCAATCCCCTTGGTATCAACTTGAAGGCGGTGGACAGTTCCGTCTAGATTTAGTTCCTCTAATGCAAGAACAATAGCATCCTCCCTATCTTTGGGCGCTAATACCATCACTGTTGGACCGGCACCTGATAAGTAGGTTGCATAGGCTCCCAACTCCTGTGCAGTTTGCTTGATTGGACAAAACTCCTTAACAAGTAGCTGACGAAACGGTTCATGGAACATGTCTGACTGAATTGCTTTCCCAGCTTTTTCCAGATCACCTGCCATCAAACTGGCAACAGCAACGTTTGCAATGGCACTAGCAGCCACTGCTTTCTTGTACCCCATCTGAGAAGGTAGTACACCTCGGCTTTCAACCGTACGCAGTGGGTAGTTTGGAATAAAGGCAACAAAACTTGCTTCTGGGAATTCTGTTACAACTGCCTGTACTTTCTTATTAACATAGCTAGAGATGACTAAATTACCAAAAATCGCTGGTGCTACATTATCAGGATGTCCTTCAATTTCTGTAGCTTTGAGCAATTTTTCATCCGCTGTCATATTCAAACCTGCTAATTGATTAGCCAATTCGATACCAGCTACGATAACGGAACTGGATGAACCCAAACCACGTGCCAAGGGAATATCGCTAATCATTCTGATACGATGCGGCTGCAATCCTTTTTCAATCTTTAAAGCTGTCTTGATCAAAAGATTGTTCTTGTCTGATGGAACATGTTCAAGATTGTGCTCAATCACCCATTCATCAGTCTCTTCAAACACTTCAATCGTTAGATATTTCGAAAGGGCAACACCTACTGAATCAAATCCTGGACCGATATTAGCTGAAGTTGCTGGAATAATAATTTTCATTGCTTATTCTCCCAGTACTTTAAAGGTATTTAAGACAGTAAAGTCTGTTTCTTTGCTCAATTTGTCTGTTACATTTTCCAACTGAGTCTTACTCATTTCATGGGTCACAATCACTAGGCGGGCTGTTTCTCCATCTGCAGCTTGTTGCAGAATTTGCTTGAAGGAAATTTCTTCAGAATTGAAGATTTCTGCTAAACGAAGCATTTTTCCATTTTTATCAGGCGCATCAATTGAGAAATAATATTCGCTCTTCACATCGCTTGGGGCTGCCAATTGAAGTGGGCGGCTATATTCGTTAAAAGCTTTGCCGATAGTATTGTCTTTCAAGCGACGAACGATACGAATAATGTCAGCCATAACACTTGTTGCAGTCGGTTTTTGCCCAGCGCCCGGTCCATAGTACATAGACTGGCCGATGCCGATAGATTCGACAAATACAGCATTCATCACACCATTGACGCTTGCAAGGGGATGATTTTTCGGTAGGAAGGTTGGAGATACTTCGGCAGCAATACCAGAGGTGGTTTCTTGAATATCACCCACAAGTTTGATGACGTAGCCCAACTCTTGTGCCACTGCTACATCTTCTGGCGTGATATTTGAAATACCCTTGTGTGCTACGTGTTCAAAATCAACTGTCATACCGAAAGCAAATTGACTGAGGATAACAGCCTTGTAAGCCGCATCAATCCCCTCAACGTCATTTGTTGGGTCAGATTCTGCATAGCCAAGTTCCTGCGCTGTTTGAAGAGCTTTTTCGTAAGTCCAGCCTTCATAAACCATCTTAGTCAACATGAAGTTTGAAGTACCATTCAATACACCGAGGATACGAGTTACCTTATCAGCAGCCAAAGAGTTGACCAAGGTACGCAAGATTGGAATACCACCTGCAACTGCAGCTTCATAATAAAGCGCAAGACCTTTCTCTTCAGCCAAGGCACGCAATTCGCTACCATGAACAGCAAGTAAATCCTTATTGGCTGTTACAATATGCTTGCCTGCTTCCAAGGCACGTGTAATAAATGTTTTTGCTGGCTCAATACGTCCCATCAGCTCAACTACAATGGCGATGTCTTCGTCAGCCAAAATGTCATCAATATTTGTTACAAAATGATAGTCATGACCTGCAGCCAAGAGACGGTCTTTTTCTGCTTCATCCTTGACCAAAACCTTCGCAACTTCAATACTATCATGCGCGGCTTTCTCTATTTTTTCCTGGTTTTCTTCTAATAAAAATGGCACACCACTCGCAACGGTTCCAAATCCTAATAACCCTATCTTAACTACCATGTGCTCTCCTTTAAAATGTATTTCTCCCATTATAACAAATATTCTGACTATTTGGCAAAAAATTTGATATAATTGTTTTAATATATGATTATGGAGATAAGATAATGAAACATTCAAGAAGAGCCCGTCGAGGTCGCACACAAAAGAAACAACTTGTGCCAATGCTACTTGGTATCGCATTGTTAGTAGTGACTCTACTATCTATTTTTCTAATCTTTCTAAAACAGCCATCTAAGCAGCAAAATGATTCCAAAGCTTCAACGGTAGAGACAACAGCCAGTTCGAGTGTTATGACTTCAGAAAGTAGTGAAGTAAGAACAGAAATCATTTGGGAACAACAAACTGAACCTATCAAACTTCCAATCCTCATGTATCATGCCATTCACGTAATGGCTCCCGAGGAAGAAGCTAATGCGAATCTTATCGTAGATCCAACGACTTTCGAAAGTCATCTAAAAGCATTGCAAGATGCAGGTTACTATACTTTATCACCTGAAGAGGCTTATAAGGTATTGACAGAAAATGTCCTTCCTGCTGGCAAAAAGGTTGTCTGGCTAACCTTTGACGATAGCCTCTGGGATTTTTATAGTTATGCCTACCCATTGATTAAGCAATATCAAATGAAGGCAACCAACAATGTCATTACAGGGTTTACTGAGTATGGACAAGCAGGGCACCTTACTCTTGATCAAATCAAGGAAATGCAGACCGCAGGGCTCTCCTTCCAAGGGCATACCGTCAACCATCCTGATTTAGAGTATAGTTCTATCGAGGATCAAACAAATGAACTTACATCCTCTAAAGCCTATCTTGACAGCCAATTAAATCAGGAAACCATCGCTATCGCCTACCCTGGTGGACGATACTCAGCAGATACCGTAGCCTTAACCGAACAAGCTGGCTACAAACTTGGTGTGACTACTAACAACGGCTTGGCTTCTGCTAGTGACGGATTACTGACTCTCAATCGTGTCCGCATACTCCCAACCACTACCGCTGAGGGACTATTATCCGAAATTTCCTATTAATTTTCACAAACTTGTATATGAGAAAACTCCCTGTCACTGTGATATACTCCCCTTATAGTGGACAGTGAAAAAACAAAAATTTTCACTAGAAACTATAAAGGGAGTTTTATTATGTCCAAAAGAAGTCCAAAGTCTGTCTCTGAGAAACTAGAAATTGTTCTACTCT